>CAZEZQ010000827.1:0-3180 GCA_964516245.1 uncultured bacterium
GGCGTGGCATGCTGCTAAAACGACTTGAAAACAAAGATCAGGCAGAAGAACATTTGGAACAAGCGTTAGAAAAAAGCCAACGCTCGGGCAACCGCTGGGAAGCGGATGCCGTTCACATCCAATGGATAGCCGAACGCGAAACCGAAGCGTTGGATAGCCATCGCCGTGCCCGCCTATACGTTTCAGGCCGCTGCCGGTATGAAATCTATTTGGAAGAAGAAAAGATTGCGGAAGGCGAAGTAAATCAAAACTTTGATGATTTTGAAATTTATCTACGTCGCGGAAACCGCACCTTGGCAGCCATCTGCACCCCCAATGGCGGCGGCTCCGGCTTCGCGCTTCGCATCAGCTATCCCCGCGGTGTCATCACCACTGATGAAACCTGGAAAGTATCCAGCAGAGAACAAGACGAATGGATGGAAAAAAATTTCAACGCCTCATCGTGGCCGGACGCCCGGCTTTTGGGCCGCTTGGGCGAAGACGAATGGGAAACCGAACGCGACAACGCCTTTTACTTCAAAGCGGGCATCCTCACCGCACCAGTGATTTGGGGTGAAACGCAATCCAACGTCCAAACCCTATATTTTCGCAAACTCGTGGATGTGAAGTGATGATTGGAAATACTATAATTAAGAAAAGAAAAATTTCTGTTTCTATTTATTTGGAGTATCGATAACATATAAATAATGATTTAAGGAGTGATATATATGCTTGATATACCAAAAAAGATTATTGTTGACGAAAATCAGACTCCCATTGCTGTTCAAATTCCAATTGAGGAATATGAACGATTGGAAGAAATGATTGAAAATTATGGATTAGCAAAATTAATGGATGAAGTTCGAGATGATGAGACTTTATCTTTAGAAGACGCCAAAAAATTATTTGCCAACGTATCGCCCACCGAAAAAACATCTATCGAATTTTCCCCTAATTCATGACACAAACCTCCCATTCCGAATCCACTCGGCTTCACCCATTGCCGAATTTGTGGTGAAATTCTTTTTTATATACAAGTAACCTTTTGATCGTCTATCCAAATAAATATGGAGAGGAATGTGTTATGGCTTTTTTGGATTGGTTCATGATCGGATTGTATTTTTTGCTGCTTTTTGGTGTGGCCTGGTGGGTGATTTTAAAGAACAAAAATACTCCAGACGATTATTTTCTTGCCGGGCGCAATCTGGGCTGGCTGATTGTAGGGGCCTCCATTTTCGCTTCCAACATCGGTTCGGAACATCTGGTCGGTTTGGCCGGCTCAGGGACCACAGACGGCGTAGCGATGGCACATTACGAACTGCACGCCTGGTGCCTGCTGGTGCTTGGGTGGATGTTCGTGCCCTTTTACTCACGCTCCAAAGTCTTCACTATGCCCGAGTTTTTGGAAAAGCGCTATAACGAATCCGCCCGCTGGATCCTCTCGCTGATTTCCTTAGTCGCTTATGTCTTAACCAAAATCGCTGTAGGCATCTTTGCAGGCGGCATCGTATTTCGCACCCTCCTGCCAGAAATACAACTCGATATTGGATTTATGGTGCTGGATAGTTTCTGGCTTGGCTCATTTCTGGTCATCATCCTCACCGGCATTTACACCATCCTGGGTGGACTGCGCGCCGTGGCCTATACCGAAGCCCTCCAAACCATCGTACTGGTATTTGGCTCGATACTCGTCACCTTTTTTGGCTTGCAAGCTCTCGGAGGCTGGTCAGAGCTGCGTGAAATTTGTGGGTCAAGCATGTTCAACTTATGGAAACCGCTGGTTCCTGAAGGAGTAACCGGTACCTGGGCTCCCGTAAAAGAACCCGGCCGCATTGCCTGGTATTTTCATGGTGATTACCCCTGGCTGGGCATGTTATTCTGCGCCCCCATTATCGGCCTGTGGTATTGGTGCACCGACCAATACATCGTGCAGCGCGCTTTGGGCGCTCCCAACGAACAACAAGCGCGTCGCGGCAGCATCTTCGCCGCTTTTCTGAAACTGCTGCCAGTTTTTATATTCATTATTCCCGGAATGATCTGTTTCGCATTGGCCGAAAGCAACCAGATCCCCGCACTGCGCGAAGCCCTCTATACCGGCGAAAATTTGGACACCATGAAAAGCCAGGCGGCCTATCCCCTCTTGGTGAAACACATTTTGCCCACTGGGGTGCGCGGGATCGTGGTGGCCGGCCTCTTGGCGGCGCTCATGAGTTCACTCTCGGGTGTGTTCAACGCTTCTTCCACCCTGTTTACCATGGATTTCTATTCCAAATTCAAACCCAACGCCTCTCAGCACCAACTGGTTTGGATTGGACGCATCGCCACCACTGCCATGGTGATTGTCGGTCTTTTGTGGGTTCCCGTCATTCAAGGATCCCGCGGTTTGTATGACTATCTGCAAGGAGTGCAAGGGTATCTAGCGCCGCCGATATTCGTGGTGTTCTTCTTGGGCATCTTTATGAAACGCGCCAATAGCGCAGGCTGCCTGGCCACCCTGATTATCGGCTTTTTGCTGGGCATCATCCGCTTAGCCATCGATACACCCACCTCGCTGGGAATGGCCGGCTTTGAAGATGGTTACACCGAAGGCTCACTCTTGTGGATTATACACAATACCTATTTCCAATATTACAGCCTGTTCATCTTTTTGGTATGCGTGGTAACCATGATCGCGGTCAGTTACATGACCGCACAACCCAACCCCCAACAACTTACCGGCTTGACCTACGAAACTATCACCGACGAAGACCGGCGTGAATCACGCAGCAGTTGGGATTGGCGTGATGTCGCAGCCTCAGTGCTCGTTCTCGTATGCATCATTGCCGCCTATTTGTATTTCACTGGGTAGGCATTCTGCCTTGTATAAAGAATCAAGTTGATGAGCCGGAGAACTTCGGCTCATCTTTTTGTTCAACTGAAACAGAAAACAAAGTATAATGAAATTGTTTTGATTCTATCAACGAGGTTGAATGACCATGAATATCGAAGTGGAAGTAACTGAAGAAGGGCTGTTAAAGGTATCACCAAACGAATATCCAAAAGGCTCCAAATTGCATTTGGAAGCGAATAAAGGAATACGGGCTCCCCTAATAGGTGACGGCAGTTGGGAGTCAATTAATGAAGTGCTGAAAGAAGCAGATAAACTTGATATCCCCCGTCGAACTCACGAAGAAATACTACGCGATTTGCATAGATTCAGAG
>CAZEZQ010000828.1:0-3174 GCA_964516245.1 uncultured bacterium
GCGCGTTGGGTCACGTGCGGTTCTTTGGGGCTGAGAGGATTTTCATAAGCATGGCCCGATTTCTGCATTAAAAAATTCAACGCCAGCGCTCCAAATCCCGCCCCGCTTTTCACCAAAAAATCACGGCGGGTATGGATCGGTTCAAAATGTGGGATTTGCTTTTTGGATTTCATACTATCTCCCCTTGTATTTTATTCGATATAAAGAAAGGCATTGGAATTAAGCAAGATATGACAAAAGTCAATGACGGTTTCGACTCGTACAAAATCGGATGAATGATTCATTGCGGTCGTGGATTGTTGATGCGGATCTTCTTGGTTTCTTGATGGGTGGGGACCGCCTTCGCCGCCGGCAAGCGCGATTTTTGTTGATTTTTTCAATTGGGGAATCTTCACATCCGCCAATTCACCCAGTTTCGATTCTAAAAATGCAATCACTTCTTCCCGTGTTTTGGCTTCGCTATTTCGATTGAAATACGTTTCGATCGCCGTGATGAATTGCTCTTCTTGCTTGGAATATTTCTGCTCAATCTCTCGCATGTGCTGCTCAAGAAAAACGGTCGAATCCATCATTTCTGCCGGGGAAGGATAACGGCCAAAAATAGATTGATACGTTTGCCTGATAATTTCAGTGTTGGATGAATACGATCTCATCAAATGAGTGGCAAGCGTTTCAGCACGCTCGTACACCCAATCTCCATTAATCATCAGCAGCGATTGCAACGGTGTTGTTGTGGTGTTGCGCTGGGCAGTGCTAAATATTCCGTCTGGAATATCAAACGCATCCAGCAACGGTTCTTTTTTGTTGCGAAACAATTTAGTGTAGATGCTTCGGCGAGGTTTCGATGGATCAACGCTAGGTCCACCAGCGCGATCATCCAATTTACCCGTTACAGCGAGCATGGTGTCGCGAATCTCTTCTGCCTGCAATCGCCGGGCATTCATTCGCCACAGCCATTGGTTTTTGGGATCTTCTTTCATCGCCACAGCAGGAGGGTCGTACCGTTTGGAAGATTGTTTGTAGGCCTGTGAAGTCAAAATCAAACGGTGCATCTGTTTGAAACTCCACCCTTGCTCTACAAATGTCACCGCCAGCCAATCCAATAGTTCCGGATGGCTCGGTGGCTCTCCCAATCGGCCAAACTCACTTGGCGTAGGAACGATTCCTTGACCGAAATGGTATTGCCAGATGCGATTGACAATCGCCCGTATGGTCAATGGATTGTCCGGACGGGTGATCCATCGCGCCAACGCCGTTCGCCGGCCGGTGGAATTCGGGGTGGAAGGCAATCGCTGAATTTCTGCTGGTTCGGGATTCAATAATGTAAGAAAACCTGGTTGAATCTCTCTCTGTGTTTTATCACCTGGAATGGTGGTTGGTGGAGCAATGGGTGAGATATCGGAGACTGTTTTGATCTTCGGCAACGGCTTGGGCTTGTATTCCGAATAGGTTTCCAATTTTTTATAAAGTTCTTTCAACCGCTTTTCTTCATCACCGCCGATTTTATCAACCGCTTGTTCACCTTTGTCAATTCCTTGAAATTCGGCCAAACTCACCAGCTGCTGTTCGAATGGAGTCCGCTCACTGGGAGATTTGGCGATCATCTCTTTTACGTCTTCCGGAAACGTATTGAGAATTGCCTTCTCGCCTTTTTTGTAATGCGGCTGTTCGATAGATTCAATTTCATCGAGAATGGGTTTTGCTTTGGCTTTCCAAATAGCCAATTGATTTTGATATTCATTCCATTCTTTGGCGGTTGCCAGTGGGATATCGTTGCGCAAAGCAATCGGTGTATAAAACGCTTGTATCCGGTAATAATCTTCTTGCAGAATGGGATCGAATTTATGATCGTGGCAGCGGGCGCAGCTGATCCCCGTCCCCAAAAACACATCTCCAGTCACATCAGTCAGTTCATTCAGTATCGCTTTCCATTGGGTTCGGGCATCCCGTTGATTGAATTCATAGATCCCCAAACGGAGAAAATGCGTGGCCACCATTGCTTCTTTATCATTGGGAGCGATTTCATCTCCCGCCAATTGCTCCAGCACGAATTGATTGTAGGGTTTGTCTTCGTTGAATGATTCAATCACATAATCCCGGTAGCGCCAGGCGTTGGGCCGGTAATGATCGGCCTTGTATCCATCCGACTCGGCATAGCGCACCAAATCCAACCAATGCTGCGCCCATTTTTCACCATACCGGGGGCTTTCCAATAAACGATTAATCAAATTTTCATACGCGTCAGGCGAATCATCGCTTACAAATCGTTCAATTTCTTCCGCTGTAGGGGGCAGTCCAGTTAAATCATAGGTCACACGGCGAATCAACGTATACTTATCTGCGGGAGGGGAAGGGGATATGCCATTCTCTTTTAATTTTCGAATAACAAACGCATCGATGGGATTTGTTGACCATCGCTTATCGTCAACCTTAGGCACACCAGGTTTTTCCAAATCTTGAAACGCCCACCAATTTCGATCTTCTTCGGTGAATGTGGGTTTTTCTTCAATTGCCGCTTTTTCACGCAATGATTCATTTGGCCAAATCGCCCCCATCTTGATCCATTGATAAAAATTCTCTTTTTCTTCTTTCGACAATGGACGGTTGGGAGGCATTTTTAGATCGTCATTTTCATACGAAATGGCTCGAATCAACAAAGATTCTTCAGGCGCGCCGGGCTGAATTGCTTCACCACGTTCACCACCCTTTACGAGCGCATCTCGTGAATCCAAACGAAGGCCACTCATTTGCTTGGATTCGCTGTGGCAGGTAAAACACCGTTCAGCCAATACAGGCCGAATCTTTTGCTCAAAAAACTTGATTTCTTCGAGTGAAGGCTTCGCCGCATACGAATGATTCAGGCATAGCAAGACTATAAGTAAAATAGATATCCTCATTGTGTCTCCCCAAAAACAAATAAATTATATCGATTGAGTAAAGTATAAGCGTTTTTGAGAAAAAAACCATGCATATTCAATAAAAATGCTAGATGGTTTTTTATCGTCCACTTTAGTGGTAATGTCATTTAGTTAAGGAATATGACAAAAAATGGGTGGCACAGGTTTCTTAACCCAAAAGTTTTTCACCCCTTAATTAAATGATATTGACTCTAGTGTGCTCACAAAAGATTTGTTATATTCACTAAATTTCATTAACCAATAATTAAGGAAGAAA
>CAZEZQ010000829.1:0-3165 GCA_964516245.1 uncultured bacterium
ATTCTATCAATATAACATCTTCATTGGGGGCTCTCCATCGCAATGATATCATTGGCGATTTCATTTTTACGTTGATTGGAGGACACCCCAAAAGGAAAATATACATTAGCAAAATAGAGAACAATTCGACGATCCGTCCTTTAACTGTGTTTCAATTCGATGATTTAATACCAGCGATGAAAGATAGTGATTTCTATTTTTTGGGCTTTCCCACGTTATTTATTTATCCAATATCAGCGCTTTTGCCAAATAGCCTAGTTTATAATTGGTTGTTGCATTAGACCAAGCAAATTGGAGAATCCACGATGAAAAAGAAAACTCATGCACAATATAATTTTCATGAACACTATCAAAAAGCGTTCACTCTAGTTGAACTGATGGCCGTTATTGCAATCATTTCGATTTTGTCTTTGATTATTCTGAACGCAGTTTCAACCGCAAAAGTGAAAGCGGAAATCAGCAAAGTGCAAACGGATTTTCACAATTTGAATCAGGCGATCAATAGTTTTGCCATCGATCACGCAATGACGCCGAATGTTAGTTTTACCATTTTAAGTTCTTCTCCGCGGCCTGTGGAAACCATGCACGAACTGACCACACCGGTGGGGTATATTTCTTCTCTCCCGCTTAGCCCTTGGGAAGGGAAAAACTTGCATATTCGAAATCAGATGAATGACTCCAACCAAAGCCGATTGGCCATACGAACAGGAAAAATCGCTGAAGATGATTGGATAGACAAACCAGATTATACCTATTCAAAGTTTAATCCCATTTATCACACCGCGGATAAAAATGATTGGATATTGTACAGTTATGGCCCAACCCGGGTATCATCGTTCAAAGCCTATCACCCATCCAATGGCCTGATAAGCATAGGTTCTATATACATCACCGCCCGTGGTGTTTTAAGCCATGGGAACTGAATGATTGTTTGGAGTGGCAAATAGAGCGAATTTTGTGTGTCTTTAATATCTTGAGTATCCTTTGATTCTGATTCAATTAAAGAACTCAAGGGCTGGCAAGCAACCCCATACCATATCATACCCATAACTCCCAACCATAGCACAATCGCTGTCATCTGTAAAACTCAACCATTCTGAGCCATCTGTGGTTCAAAAAGCCGTTGCCGTTATCCTGGTCATCCGAAAAAATCCCGGCAATCCTGGTTCAGACAAATAATTCAAGGGCTGGTGAATTATGTCATGAGTTTGGTATCCGTGCGGCGTTTCTCTTTGGCTTCCGAAAATGGACTTAATGGAGTTGATGGACCTTAGCGCTTTTGTTTGTGGGTAAAGGTCAACTCAACTATTAAGTTGTAGGGCTATCGGCCGCGGCGGGCTTTGAGCCCACCCTATAGGCTTATGCGACATCTTATCGGAATCGTGAGTCATACGATCAACCCGGCTCCGCAGGAGCGTCGCCCGAAAGGCAACGACATGGCTCGGCGTGAGCCTCGCCTTCCTCACTGCAGGCATTCTGCCTGCACCACAAATTCGGCTCTCTTATGAAACATCTTGTTTTCTTCAGTAAGCCCCCTCACCCTATCCCTCTCCCAGAGGGCGAGGGGATTGTTGAGCAAGCATTATTGAAGCACATTAGTTTCTTGTTGATATAGCTCGCCAGGGCGGGTGGGTTGCTCTTAAATAGGAGAGAAAAATGCTGTAATCTTATGCGTTAAACATTCGGAACGGCTTCCAGGGAGGCATGACATGAAACAGGAAAATCAAGATGTAAATCGGCGGAGTTTCTTAACTGCAATGGCGGCGGCCGGTGGGGTGATGGCTCTGCAATCGGCGACATCGATTCAGGCGGCTGAGAAAGTGAAGTTGCAAAAACCTTTGGCACTGGGGTTCGACAATTTTTCCATTCGCGCCTTGAAGTGGAAAGCGCCCCAATTGTTGGAATACGCGGCCAAACAAAAATGCGATACGGTTTTGTTTTCTGACTTGGGCGTGTATGAAAGTTTGGATGAAGGCTATTTGAAAACAATCAAGGCCAAAGGGGATGAACTTGGTATTGCGATTCAAGCCGGGACCGGCAGCATTTGTCCTACCTCAAATAGCTACAATGAAGAGAAGAACGGTCCGGCGGAAGAGCATTTGGCCAAGGCCATTCGTGTGGCCAAAGCCCTTGGTTCGGATGCGGTTCGTTGTTACATCGGTTCCCATCGCGACCGGCAGGGTGAAGGAGGTATCTACCGCCATATCGAAGCCACAGCCAAAGTCTTAAAAAAATGCCGCAGCCTGGCTTTGGATGCGGGACTCAAAATCGCGCTCGAAAATCATGCCGGAGACACTCAGGCGTGGGAACTTGCAGAATTGTTTGAAGATGTGAGGCCGGACTTCGTAGGGGCCACTATCGATTCAGGCAATGCCACATGGACTATGGAAGACCCAATGGTCAATCTTGAGATTTTGGGTCCCTATACTGTGTCAAGCGGCATTCGTGATAGCGCGGTTTGGCAAACCGAACAAGGCGCGAGTGTGTTATGGAACAATATGGGTGATGGAGTTGTGGATTGGATGAAGTATTTTGAACGCTACTCTGAGTTGTGTCCGAATGCTCCAGTGCAGTTGGAAATTCTCTCTGGCCGCTGGGAGCGACCGGTCCCCTATTTCACAGAAGAACACTGGGAACTCTTTCCCCGCGCGCGGGCCAACGAATTTGCCCAGTTCGTCCAACTCGCTTATGAGGGAGAACCGTATAAGGAGCCTGAGGGCCGTCCGCTAGATGATGAAGCCAAACAGCAGTTGTGGGATTTGGAACAAAGCTTGGCCTATTGCCGCAAGATCGGGCTTGGCAAACAAGGTTAATTTACACTAATAATATAAACATATAAGCCCATTCGATTTTTATTCGAATGGGCTTCATTTATTATAAAAATGGATTGGTTAACCAGTAATTGTCACGTTAACGGCTTTGGGTCCCTTTTCACCTTGTTCGATATCGAATTCTACCACTTCACCTTCGTGCAGATTACGGAACCCATCGCCTTTGATTCCGCTGTAGTGTACAAATAAATCTTTTCCTTCGTCTTGCTCAATAAAGCCATATCCTTTTTGTTCGTTAAACCATTTGACACGACCCGTTGCCATTTTTCCAATAGATCCTTTCAAAGAAATGATTTTTGAATGCCACCCCGTGTTTCTGGTACTGCCGGGGACG
>CAZEZQ010000830.1:0-3164 GCA_964516245.1 uncultured bacterium
TGGTTTTGATATCCGCTTTTACGGTGAAAAAGGCGAACTGTTTGTTGACCGCGGCACGCTAAAAACCGATCCACCGGAAATAATGGATACTGAATTAAAATCAAGCGATGAGAGCTTCGTGCCCGAAGGCAGCGGCGGCTATGGCGATGAGGGGTATTATGTCTCAACCGCGACTCACTTTCAAAACTGGCTGGATGCCATCAAAACCGGAAGCCCACTGGCTTGCGATGCCGAGACCGGCCACCGCACCACCTCAGCCTGCCTGATCGCCAACATCTGCGGCCGCCTGGGCCGCGACTTGCAGTGGGATCCGAAAAGTGAAACTTTTGTCGGCGATCAACAAGCCAACGAATTGTTGGATGTAGAAGAAAGAGAGCCGTTTGCGGTATAACCAAATGAAAAGAACAAATATTTCCGCCTACTCTATCGATTGAGAAACACCAGGCTGCATGCGAATTGTGAAAGAGTTCACCAAGTAAGCGTCGAACACTCTCTTTTCAAATGAAATAAATATATTTCTCAGAAAATGTTATAATGTAAATTCAGCAAGCAGACAAAACATTAATCGAAAACGGAGTATTAATATGACAACCGAAACAATCGAAGCCGTTTATGAACAGGGGGGGTTCCGTCCTATTGCTCCAGTTGATCTCAAGTTGGAAGAGGGGCAAAAGGTTCGAATCGTGGTGGAGCCTATGGAAAAGCCAGGCGATATATTGGCCTTAGCTACTCAAGTGTATGAGGGACTCAGCAACGATCAAATTGATTCTATTGAACAACACACACAACGGCGTAAAAACTTTTTTGAAGATCGGGAATCTTCATGACAACCCTACTACCTGCTTTGCTGGATACAGATATTCTATCTGCCATCATGCGAAAGCATCCCTTAGTCCTTCAACGAGCAAAGTCATACCTGGAAATTCATCAACAATTCACTTTCTCTATTATTACGCGATATGAAATATTGCGAGGATTACATGCCAAAGGAGCTACAAAACAAATATCCGCATTTCACCAACTCTGCAAAACAAGTCGAATTATCCCCCTAACAGATTCCTATATTGTGCAAGCCGCAACCATATACGCAGATCTTCACCACCGGGGGAATTTGATAAGCGATGCAGATATCTTGATCGCAGCCTCTGCCATTCAAAATGGATTGGTTGTAGTTACGAATAATGAAACTCATTTTCGTCGTATTCAAAACCTAAAAGTAGAGAATTGGCTTAAATAAACAAGGGCCTCGTGCGAGGCCCTTTTGCATAAACTGACTCTCTCACCCTTGCTGCATCCAACGCAGTTGGCGTTCGATTTTGCTGGAAAGTTTGTATTTGCGAACATGCTCTTTGGGGTCTTCACCAATAAAGTCCATCTTGCGCATATCGGCTTCGCCCATGCCGTCTTGATAGCAATAGTTCAAATAGCCGATGATGGCGAAATCGATGCCCATCATTTCAGCCGCGGTACGGTCCGCGGCCAGCCAATCCATACTGGCCACCGCCACGCGATGCTCGACCGGGTCGCCGCCTACCGGGCCATTGCCTTCCATGCCCTCATAACCATCAATCACAGCCAGTTCGGGATACAACCGTTTGGCCAGTTTGCGCATGTTGTCGTTGATCACATAACAGCCATTGCCGCCATGCGCGATGGGTTTGTCGTTGGTGGTACCCGGTTTGCGCGAACTGCCCCAGGCAAAGCCTTTGTCTTTAATGGGAGCGCCGAAGATGATGTTCTTGAGTGAGAGGGTGGTTACCACCCGGTCATGGGTTTTCATCACCGCATTCGATACGATGAAATTGTCTTTGTGATTCAGCATTACTTTCGATACCCGAACCGGGTGCAGCTCATCCCCGCTGTCTTCGTGAATCACATACAAAATTTCATGGCCTTCTTCATCCAAATTCATTAGCTTCGCGCCATATTTTTCAGCCAATGGAAGATAGCCATATTCTTCAAAGCCGTCCATGGTCGATCCAGCGGCGGCCGATTCAGCAATGGCGATATTCTTCACGCCGATGGACTTCATAAACTCAAGCGTGCCTTCCAGCGCTTGGGCGTGGGTGGCCGACAGTTGGCGTGTGATTGATACATTGTTCGGCTTCAAAATCACACGCCGGTCACCAATGGCGGCTTTCACCTGATCGGCAAACGGGCGCAAGGCTTGAAAAATGTTGTCGGCGCGATCCTCACCGGCAGTGACGGCGACCTTGGTTTTCTCCCGTTGCAAAGCGGCCAGGGCGGGAGAGGAACTGAGCGCGAGCCCTCCAAAGAGTGAGGTTTGCAAAAAACGGCGGCGGGTGGTGGAAGTGAGTGGGTGAGTCATGGTGTATTCTCCGTTGGTGTATGAGTAATTAAACGATGTTATTACCAAGTTGCAAAACAATTATACATCCCAATGCGCTCTCTATGATAGCTCAATTTATCAAATCGTGAAGAAAGATTTTAAACCTTAACGACAAGTTCAGCGCTCCACACCTAGCCCGATTCACTCTAATTGCTGCGGTATCGGCAATATTACTAGTGGCAGAAGAGTTGGAGAACAATGGCTTCACAAAATTCATCTTTAGCCTAGAAAATAATAGTGAGAATTTATTATGAATTTTCGAAACGTTCTTTAATTTTGTACATGAATTCACAACTCTACAACGAAAATACCATTCTCTAAGAACACATCCATTTTCTGCTATAATAAAGCCCCCACGCCCGTATAATGGTAGAGAGTCTGATTTACATTTTCTGAAAAGAATTGGTCTATATCTCGCATTTTATACGCTAATCCGCTCCACGATATTCCGCGTGACGCGCTTTTCGCGCCGGTCGTAAAGCCGGGTGGTGCGCGGGTCTGAATGGCCCAGTTGATACTATACGTCTTCAACATTAAAGCAAATAATCACGTGACAATCCGGTGAGAGTTCTTATTTATGGGCTTCGTAGTAGGAACGCAAAATCGCATTGATTCGGGTTTGGTATCCGGGGCCCTGGTTTTTGAGCCATTCCAGAACATCCTCGTCCAGACGGAGAGTCAACTGCTTTTTTCCAGGCGGGACCACAACCCGCGCTTTTTCAAAAAATGATTTGTCAAGTTCCGGTATATCGCTGTAATCAATATCCTCGTCACTCATTGCATCAATACGTTTCAAGTCGCTCTTGATAGATTT
>CAZEZQ010000831.1:0-3162 GCA_964516245.1 uncultured bacterium
GCGTTCTATATATTGTGTAGTCATTTTCTAAATTGAACTATTTGCCGGATCTTCAGAGTACATGATGGGCTACGCAAACAACGCTTTGAGCCCATCCTACAAAGCTTGTTGTTTTATCACTTACAATCATTTAGGATTTGAAATGTTGTTTATACAAAACAAGCACAATCAAAAAAACAGTCCAAAATCGGGGAATTGCCTGGCTGGATGGATTTTTTTATTCCTCCTGCTCTACCCATTATCCAATCAGGCCTATTCTCAAATTGGGGGGTTGCTTAATTCCAGCGAGCATGTCAAAGTCACAGCAACAGCACAGCGAAACAATGTTGTACCTGGAGCAGACGTGCCTGTGGCTGTGGTCTTCGATCACGATCCGAATTGGCACATCCATACAAATGCTCCCCAAGTCCCACCAGAAATGGGCGATGCTTCGTTATATGTTAAGACACAAGTGAAAGCGAAAACATCTGAAGATCATCCAGTAAAAGTACACACACCGTTTCTACAGTGGCCAGAGCCACAAACCATCGAAGTGGCGTTTACTGGCGAATCGGTTCCGTATGATGTGTTCAGCGGCAAAGCAATTGCATATGTGCCGGTTAGCATCTCACCAGACGCAGAGCCCGGTGAAGTAAAACTGACCCTGTATGTGACTTACCAAGCATGCGATGACATGCAGTGTTTGGCGCCCGTGAATGATCAACCGGTTGCAGTCAATTTTATTGTCCATGATTCCGACGAGGCATTCTCACAGAGTCGCGCTGCAGAAAGCGAGTTATTTTCAGGTTTTGATGCGAGTGTTTGGCAAAAGATTCATGAAGGCCAACAGGTAGCCACACAGGTGATGTTTGATTTATTTGGTGGATCGTTCGAAATCAGTCCCGAATCATGGTTCGGGTTTATACTTTTGTTGGCGATTGCGGCATTAGGCGGATTTTTATTGAACATGACTCCATGTGTGTTGCCCGTTATCCCTATCAAGGTGCTGGGGTTGTCCCAGGCATCAGGCGACTCCCGCCGTTACACCATACTGGGACTGGCAATGAGCCTGGGAGTGGTGATGTTTTGGGCTGCGCTTGGGACAGCGATGGCATCAATAAGTGAATTCACAGCTGTCAATCAGTTGTTCCAACAACCGGGGTTCACGCTGGGAGTGGGTGCGTTTATCGCCGTAATGGCAGTGAGCATGTGTGGATTATTTTCCATTCAGCTTCCCTCATTTATCTATCAGGTCAATCCGCGTCATGATACGTTATGGGGTTCATTTTTTTTCGGAATTATGACAGCAGTTCTTTCCACTCCCTGTACAGCCCCATTTATGGGAGCGGCGCTGGGTTGGTCAACAAAACAGTCGGCGGCCATCGCGGTGATGACTTTTCTCTCTATAGGTATAGGGATGGCGTTCCCTTATTTCATACTGGCGTTTCAACCACATCTCGTGAATAAGATTCCACGAAACGGGCGAGCGAGTGAGTTGGTCAAGCAGGTCATGGGGCTTTTAATGCTCGCGGCGGCTGCATACTTTTTCGGAGTGGGACTCACTGCTCTCATGACCTCTCCCGGCAAGCCGCCTTCTCAACTCTACTGGCTTCCGGTTCTATTATTTATCGCTGTTGCCGGTGGATGGCTGACATGGAGATCGCTGCAAATAATACAATTAAACACTCCTCGTTTCATTTTTGCCGGTTTGGGAGTGGTAATGGTGGGGGCCGCGGTAGTTGGCGGAGAGCGTATGATGAAAGTGAACCCCATTCAATGGGTGTATTATACACCACAGCATTTTCAGCAGGCAGTTGAACAAAATCAAGTGATTGTAATGGATTTTACAGCTGAGTGGTGCCTGAATTGCAAGGCGCTGGAAGAAAGTGTGCTAAGTCATCCAGCAGTGGTTCGACGAATGCAAGATGAGACTGTTACACCAATGAAAGTTGATCTGACCACAGGACAAAATCAAGAAGGAAACGCTATGCTGGCCCGTATGGACCGTTTGACAATTCCCTTGCTTGTGATATTTAACCAAAACGGCGAACCGGTCTTCAAGAGCGACTTTTACACAGTCGAACAACTTACGAACGTGCTGGATCAAGTTACTCGATCTCCAGCTGTTCAAAATGTTGAAATCAGTGAAGGAAGTTTTGAAAACATAGAGGCCAAGCAAAATCAAGGGCGGGATTCATCATTTTATGAAAGGAGAATTTGAATATGAACGGGCTCATTTTTTCTACAAGTATAATCGTATTGAGTTTCTTGCTGTCTGGGTGTGATCCCACCGATCAAACTGAAATGACTATATCCAACGATTCAACTTTGACTGCGTTAAACGATGCGCCGAATACGCCAACCGAAGCCGAATCTTACCAACCGGTACCGACGCCCAAACTTGGCATCCTGGGGAAAAAAGCCCCACGTTTGGGAGTTGAAAAATGGTTCAATCTACCCGATGGCAAAGATTCTTTCGATATCTCAGAATTGCGGGGCAAGGTGGTTTACCTTTATGGATTTCAATCCTGGTGTCCCGGCTGCCACCGCTATGGTTTTCCAACGTTGAACAAGCTGATCGATCATTACGAGAACAATGATGAAGTTGCCTTTGTCGCAGTACAAACGGTATTTGAAGGATTCGGCACAAACACAGTCGAAGCGGCCAAGAGCACAGCGAATCGATACGCTCTGACCATACCAGTCGGTCACAGTGGATCACCAGCGAAACGATCGGCTGTAATGCAGCGTTATCGTACCGGCGGAACGCCATGGACTGTGGTGATCGGCCGTGATGGGGTTGTACAATACAATGATTTTCATATACAACCGAGACAAGCCATTGCACTAATCGATAGATTGTTAAAAAAGTGATACAAGTTTTTTGAATCTGCTTCTTGTAGGGGCACGTTGCAGCATGCCCCTACTGACGATTTCAATTTGTTCAACTATTGATTACCTGGATCATTCCAGAAAATTTCTTTCCAACCATGAAATAATATCAAGCAAAAGGGGCACTTTAATATTAAAGAGCGATTCTGTGGCGGTTATTTGGATTGTTATGCAAGAAAGAATAGGGTGGACATAAATTCTTTTCCACAAATTCTGCCCATGAAAACACAAATCAATTCAAACTCAGTGTGTTCAAACTCAGGTGTTGGGTAAAGACAGCACCTATATCAA
>CAZEZQ010000832.1:0-3151 GCA_964516245.1 uncultured bacterium
GCGGACACCTTCTATTTCGGGTTCGACATCCGGACCAATGCCGCCAAGTGCCCACTCCCCTTCACGAAGATACTCTTGCCCATAAAGATGAGCCGTATCCTTTTTATAAACGGGGAAATCATGGTCTTCGCGGGTGTGGCCAGGATCGTTGTCTAAGTAATAATAATATGGTGCACCACCCCGTTCGGGATTCCCCACTTGAAACGGGTCTTGCGGCATCGATCCGAGATAATCAATCGGACTCGTCAATGGCGCCAATACCGCGTGCCGTCCACGCGCTTCAAAATCAGGTCCGGCACCCACCATATTGAACACTTCTCGTAAGCGTTCGTGTCCGAATTCATCATCATCATCCCACCAATCCACCAGCATCACACCCTTGTCGGCGCGTAGCATTTCAATCGAGGTCGCAATGGCTCGTTGATCAGCATAACATCTCGATACCTTGGCTCGAATTTGCGCGTTAATAAAATTAGGGACCGCAATGGCGGCCAAAATACCGATAATCGCAACAACAATTAGAAGTTCAATCAGGGTAAAACCTTGCTTTTTCAGAGGTGATTTCATAAGAGATACTCCCCAAATTTGTTTATATAAAACCTTACTTTGTTAATAATATATTACTCTCTATTATTGTGGATGAGTAGTGGTTTCTATGATTTTTTATGAACTACTATTTTGTGTTGGAATCGCATCAGCATGAATGCGCTCCAACTCAAAATACAATCGTTTCATTGCTGCATCACTTTTATAAACTTCCACCGTTTTTGCGCATGTCTGTTTAGAATATTCATCGGTTTGATGAATCACATTGATTAACGCACTCGCCAGATCGTATGAAGAATGAGCTGCAGCAATCTCACCATTTTGATGCTTTTGTATCAGATTGGGTATCTCACCCACAGAAGTCGAAACCACCGGCAATCCGCAGGCCAGTGCCTCCAATACACTCAGCGGCATCCCCTCAAATCGGGATGAAACCAGAAAAATATCACCTGCCTTGTACAATTCCGCCATTTGATCTGAATTCAATGAGCCCAAGAAATGGATTATGTTCTTCAAATTTAATTCACTGGCAGTTTTAAGAATCTCACTCTTTAAACTTCCATCCCCTGCAATCAGCAATTGAATATTTTTCGTCTTAGTTAGCAATTCTGCGATTGTTCGAACGGCCAGTAGTGGGTTCTTTTGATGCTCCAAACGGCCGGCAAAAATTACCCATATCGTATTTGTTGATAGATTGTATTGTTCGGCCCATTGTTCTCTCAGTTGAGTTCTTTCCTCTTTTGTAGGAGGGAAAAACTTGGTTTCATCATAAGTTGTTGGGATAAACCGGCAATCCTTCTTTGGATTTCGTTGTTTTACATATTCCACAGTGGATTGATTCACGCAAAATATCTGGCACGCTTTTCGAAAGGCAATACGCTCTAAATACCGATACGCCCAAGGGATATATTTCCACTTCACTTCTGAATGGGCTCCAATCCATTCTATTGGATGGCTATGCAAAAACAGAACATAATCATTCGTAAGTCGGTTCGAAAACGCCAATGGTTCCACTCGATGATACAAAAATATGGAATTTTCGAAAACGAAGTTTTGTTTTCTTAAAAGACAAGGAAATTGCAAAAATAAGGGCAGCCAGGTTCGCCGGTTGGGCTCTTGAATTTGTTGGAGGGGATAAAACTGTATGGGTGTTTGTTTGTATACGTGATTCGTCCATTGCCGAAGCGGGCGTTCATTTTGATTTTCTGTAACCCCAATCACATGGTGTTCAATTCCATCAGGTGAATGCTGCAAAAACAAGCGGATAAAGTTTTCAATACCACCAATTTTGCTGCCCCAAGGATCGAATGGATGCGCAGTCACCATCCGGCAAGTCATATCGATTCACCTTCAAATGAATTGTTTTGTCCCAGAACACTTGCGGCCGCAAGTCCAAACCAAAGTACGTATTGATAAGCGGTGGCTGTAATCAGATTGTCCGCCATACTCCCCACCAGCCATGTGGCATAAACAGCTAGAGCATTCCATGCCCAGCGTTGCTGCCATGAGTTTGGCGCGTTCATCCTAGCCAGCCATAATACGGCCCCAATCGAAATAAGCATTGCAAGATATAGCAACAAGCCAATCAACCCGGTTTCTGCTAAAAAGCGTACATAATCATTGTGTGGCTGATGCCCAGTTTCTTCATAAATGTTGAAATTGGGATTGATAGTAGTGCTGCTTCCCAGGCCATAACCAAAAACCGGCCTGAGTTTCCACTGCCGGTAGAGAAACCGCCAGTTGAGCAATCTCCATGTGAGAGATGAGGTTTCCCTGCCTGTGCGCTCGATTTCATCAAGTTGGTCTACCTGGCTCACTTCATAAATACGTTGTCTCCCTTGCGGTGTGGCGACAAAGATGAGAACAAATGCAACAACTCCAACAAGTGCCCACACACGCAATTGGCTGTGTTCGTTGATTGCGGAAAGAAAGGCCAGCACGGCAAACATAGCCGCTCCCGTAAAACTAAACGTGGCCACCAGTAATCCAATAGGCAACACCAAAAGCAGCCAATACGGCCACCTGCGAAGGTTCATCCGCCAAAGGCCGTAAGCCACCCCAGTGATGAAAACTAAATAAAACGCGTATGGATTGGGATGAACAAATGTTCCGGTAATACGCTGAACCCCCCGCACATCCATCCCTTGATTGAAGGCAATATGATACAAGCCATACAAAGCGGGAATAATAAATCCTAATAAAATCGTGCCACTCAAAACATGCCAACTCTTCTGCATACTCAAATGCACTGCAAGACATACAATTGGGAGGTATGAAAGCAATCGAATCCATTCACGAATCCCTGCAATCTTGTTCGCTTCCAGCGTAAAAAAAGGTAGTACCGCCCAAGGCATCAATAACAATAGCCAAATGGTGAGAATGAATACAAACGGTTGCTTCAGCAGCAAATAGAATGAGTGTTTTGGCAAAAACCATAACCAAAAAACACCCAATACAATGATTAATAAACTGACAATCCCCGCTGGGTTCAGCGAAGCGGGGCCAATACTTACACTGTATTCAGTAAAGACATCCAACGAGGGCCTTATAATAATCAATGTTAATAGTGCAATCTCAGCAAGAGAAGAATACGATCGTTTCATAA
>CAZEZQ010000833.1:0-3137 GCA_964516245.1 uncultured bacterium
TCCCAATACAGCTTCACAATCGACGTAATGGTCTCGATGGCCTGCTGCCGGAAAACCAGGTCGGAGACGCGGAGATTGTTGCTCGCGATCCGGATGTTGCGGTTGTTCACCGCCCTGCCGAAACCGCGGAGCAGCGGCTGCGAGAAGCTCAACTGCCAGCTCGATTCCGTTGAGGGGTTGAGCGTGCTGGACGGGTTGTTCGCTTCGAAGAAGTTATTCGTCCAGACGAACTGCGCGCTGGTACCGGTCAGCCAATCCTTCTGTAAGCCGTAGATCCAGGAGTGAGTATCAAAAGTCAGCGCGGTGACGCCCCCGGTGGTGATTGTGTTCGCCAACGGATTGGTGCGGTGGTTGAAGCTGTACCGCCCGAACATCTGCGGATCGAGGTTGGGCAGCGCCGTCCCTGTCGTCGTGATGATCGCACCGCCGGCTTCAGTGGCGCCGGTGGTACGTGCCCCACCGCGTGCAGTGATTCCGCTGCCGCCAGCGCCGCCGGTGGCCCCGCCGATCACCTGCTGCTCCACGCTCGCTTCGCCGGCCGTGACCGTTTGTGGCACGCCGCGCAGAAGGCCGCCGGCCTGCGCGCGCAGCAAGTCCGCCTCGGCAATCTGCGGGCCATATCTTGACACCTCGATTTGCAGGTTGTTCTCGAGCGCGAGCGCGATGGCATCCTGGAGGGAGAGATACAGCTTGCCGGCCCGCAGTAGTTTTTCCAGGCGGCCGCTGTTGGAGAGATCAATCGGGGGGACATCCGCGGGTGTGTAGTTGGATGTCAACCAGTTCCCCTGCTTTTTCCACGCGTATTGGGATTGGGAATCCTGAGCGCCGGCTACGGGCGCCAACATAAATGCAGTACAAAGGATCGAGAGTGTTTGCCGTAAGGTTTTCATTACGTTTGATTTCCTGATTGATCGGCACTTGAGCCCATGGATGAAATACGCAGGCGCAAGCACGTTGTTCCCTGAATTTCCAATGCTATAGTAGGCTTTCCCTGAGCCACAAGGAGTTTCCGACAAGCTGGCGAACAACCTGAATGAGGCGTTTGAAAACCACTTTGAGTTACGACGGAACCGACTTCCACGGCTGGCAGGTCCAACCGGGATTGGCGACCATCCAGGGGACCCTGCAAGTTGCTCTCGAGGAAGTTGAACGAGCTGCGGTGTTGGTGACGGGTTCTGGCCGGACCGATGCCGGAGTCCATGCGCTGGGACAGGTGGCGGGATTTTCGCTCAACAATCCAATTCCGGCGGATAATCTCCGGAAGGCCATCAACCGGCTGCTCCCACCCTCCATCCGGGTTCTGCGAATCGAGGAGGCGGGGCCCGCGTTTCATCCGATTCGCGACGCTGTCGCCAAGACTTACGAGTATCGGATCTTCCGCGGCGAGGTTTGCTCGCCCTTCGAGTACCGCTACGTCCACCGGTATCCCTATCCGCTGGATGTCGGGCGGATGATCGAGTTCGCCCCGATGATCGAAGGCCAGCATGACTTCACGGCCTTTGCCGCCGCGGACAGTCCGATGAAAAGGGCGGCCAGCAAACATGCGCGAAGCGCTATCGTATTAAACATGTGAATTTATACGGGTTTTAGAAGGGTTCGTACTTGGGTAGCAATGCTGCAAAACAGGCATTGGGTTAACGGGGCGAATAGTCGTATTTTTTCTTGACTTCGCTTCGCTTCATTTCCAGGGCCTGGGCTTTGATTTTGACCGGCTCCTTCGGGCGGCCGTCGTTACCGAGTTCCATTTCGGCGATTTTCTCAAGCACGTCCATGCCGCTGATTACTTCGCCGAAGACGGTGTTGTTGTTGTCGCGGCGGGGCGCGCCGCCTTCCGTCGTATATGCTTTGCGCGCGGCAGGATTGAACTTAAACGCCTCGACGTTTTCTGCGAACGACTCGTCCAATCCTTTGGAAAGCTTGTCGGAAATTGCTTCCAGCGAGTCCTTGGGCATGTCTTGCAGTTTGTCGCTCATCTCGTACACCCAGTCTATAGCGCCGCTGGTGAAATACTCCATCTGCCCGTACAACTGTTTCTGGCGGCTGACCTCGTTTTGCTCGATGGCTTCGAGTTCCTGGTCTTCGTAGCTGCGGCCCAGCACAAACAGGAACGTGCCGGGATTGGACGCTTTCTCGGGATTGACGCGCAGTTCGTCTTTGCCTGCCGCGACCATGCCCCGCGCGTGGAACAAGTCTTTGCGGACTTCCGAGCTGATTTTGTAATCTACGGCTTTAGGGAATTGTTCGGCGATTTCTTCCGGGGTCAGGTTTTTGGTCGTCGTGTCGCCGGGGAGGATCACTTTCTTAGGCGGCGGATACTGAATCCCCGCCTGCAGGACGTCGTTTTTATTAATATCGAAGAAAAACGTGCTGTCGAGCGCGCCGGACTCCGCCAGTTTGACGAATTCGTCCCGGTGTTTGGGCGTCCGGTCGAAAAGGTAAATCACGACGTCGCCTTTGGACGTTTCCAGCTTCACCAGTTTTTTGACCGGGTCTTTGCCGCTTTGCGCGTGCAGCAGCGCGAGCGGCGCAAGCAGGGCGATGAGCAAGATAAAGCGTAAAGTTTTCATCATCGGGCAATAGTTTGTTTCAGGGTTAAAGTTCAAATGTAAGCAAAAAGTTTGCTAAACGCGGGTTTAGCCGCCCGGAATTGCGATTTCCGCCGGCTTTGGCCTGCCGCGGGCTTGCCGCATCCATTCAAAAGACGCGCATTCCGACGATAAAGTTGGAAGCAAGACGAAATCCAGACGGTCGGCTTTGCAGCGCCCGCCTGGTCGCCCCCGATTTTTACCAGGGCAAAGTCTTGCGGCTGGATGGTCTGAAACCGGATTTCCCGGATTTCCAGATGAACCGGATGCAAATTCTGGAAGGCCGGAGTCCCCCGGTTTCTTTTTTATGCCGGTTTATACCGGGTCTAACTGCGCAGCAATATCGACCGCGCTTCTCCGATTACGTCGAGCAGACGTTTGGCGCCTTCGCGGGGGGCGTCGGGGCCAAATCGTTGCAGGGCCGCGCGGTCTTCCGCCAGCGCGTCGCGCGCGATGTTGAACGGAAACCAGGCGCACCCCAAGGGGAATTCGACCCCGAAATACCGATACATGGCCAGTATTTTGTAAAGATAGAATTCGCGGTAATACATA
>CAZEZQ010000834.1:0-3130 GCA_964516245.1 uncultured bacterium
TCGTTGGTCTCTTGGCCGGGCACGTAAATCAGGCTTTTTTGTGTCTCCTGGGCATTTTCTGGATAATGCAAAATACGGAAAAAACGAACCCCAACATCCGATTGCAGATATTCGAAGGCGATTGCGGCGCGAACGCATACTGTCAACAAAAAATCAGGTTCCAGGTTTTCGGCCTGTTTGGAGATCGGCGCCAAGTCAATCTCATCAAAGCGGCCATCGAGCAACAAATTGTAATCGAAATTGTAGGGTTCGCCGCCTTCAAGAAAACCACTTATGAGTTCATTAATTCTCATAGTGCGCTCTATCGAGGCGATCACAATGGTTCGCAACACCTGAGATTCATGGGCTTCCCGGCGCTCGGTAAAGTTCATCATAACTTCGGCATAACACCACAGCAACAGGCGTTTGCGCTGTTTGATCTTGGTTTTTTTCGCGAATGACAACAGAGTATGGAGCAAATGATCGAGATTCACCCTGGGAGCCAGATGGCGATAGATTTGATCGTAGAATTGCCGGGGCTGCATTTTTTGGGCGCTCAGGCTGCTTTCACTCATAATTTGTTGGTGGAAGTCGTTCATCAGCGTGAGTATCTGTAACGAGTCAAATAATAACATCCGGTATTCGGGGTTTTTGACCAGCATATCACGCAGCGCCGGCAGGTTGCGCTTCGGCGCTTCTTGGTCGTTGAGTTCCTGGCGAACGATTTCCTGTTCTTTTCCGCTTAACGTAGAAGATTTTGTGGGGCTGCCGCTATGTTGCCGTTGTTTGCTTTTCTTTTTGTTTTTCTTATTGCTTTTTTTACTCATTATATTATTGTTGGGTTTGCTCCTGCATTTTAAGTAGCCTGCGAAAGGCTCCGCTCCCCGCTTTTTGCTTGGGCTGGGGCTGGGGCGACCCGGTGGCGGAGGGAACCTGAATCTCAGCTCTATTTGGATTAAAACCACTATACACCGGCTGTGTTCCCGATGGAATGTTTGAAGACCCTGACCCCGCCGGGCTCTGGCCCAGGTCTGGGATGGCGCCTTGTTTCAATGGTGACTGATTGGGGCTGCCAAGGCGGCCTGTGGCCATTGCGCCATCCGCTGGCCGCGTGGGCACGCCGGTGAGGCTCCAGCGGAGCGAAGTGGAACGCGGGCCGTAAAGCATGGTGAAAATAAAATCGCGGTCGGTGCGCCCGGGGCGCAGCACGACAGAAAAATAATTGACAATATTCTGTTCTTCGCGCATGGCGATGGGCAGCCGGGCTTTGACCTCCCCATCCCGCTGCAGCACCAGCTGCCAGGCGTCTTCGCTTTCGGGCGCAAAACCAAAGTTGAACTGGCCGGGGTCCATTTTCACCGGGCCGATTTGCAGCTGGATGTTGGTTTCTATGGTTCCCATAGTCTCCGCAAAATTGCTGCGAATGTTTTGCGGGTTGGGATTGGACCTCGACCCTTCCCAGTAACGGGCAACGTAACTCACTTGGATAGTGGCCCCGCTGGGATATTCCATCGTAGTGCGTATGGTGGGCGGGCTCATGTTTTGCGCATCCCCCAGCCCGATGGCCAGGCCGAAAACGATGCAAAAAAAGGGCAAATAACGTTTCATGGCCGTGTCCTTTATGTCCTTATGGTCCTTTAAGTCCTTTTATTTTGAATATCATAAACCACTAATGCGCAACTTCCATTATTGTAGACCCATTACGGCCATACGAAAATAGAATTGTTTCTGACAAAAAACCAATGAAATTTCCAATGACATTTTACCGTTTTCGTACTATGCTTTAATAGGCAGAATGAGATTTTATCCGGCTGGGACACCCGATTTATGAGAACGATTCGATTTACCGTATTTTTTGCGCTACTCACGTTATACATCCATTCACCCTTAAATATCAACGCGCAATCCAATCTTCAAATCAACTTGAAAGAACCTCAGGAAATATTATTGGAAGGTGTGGATAAGATTACGGATTTTGTACTGCATGATTTTAACCAAGTAGATGAAATTGATTTGGTTATTGCTGACGATGCTTTAAATGTATTACATGTTTTTAATGAGATTAAAGTAGGTGAAACTCTTTCAAGAGATACACAATTCATCAGGAAAATTATTAAACCTTCAAATCTATATGTTGCTGATGTCAATAACGATGGTTTTAAAGATTTGCTTGCAACATCGCATAAATGGGAAGACAGAGAAGATAAGGATTTTTTATATGTATTTGATAGCCTTGAAAATTTTTTTCAAGATATTCCTCCAAGATTTTTAGATTTTGCTTCAGATGTTATACCTCCAAATTCCACAATTGATCCAGGTGATATTACACCTCCATATATTGCTGTTGATGATTTAAATGGTGATAAGAGATTAGATATCTTATTTAACGAAACACTTACTAAAACTGTTGAAACAAGTAGAAGTAATATTATACCCCTGTTTCATCAAAGTGATTTGTTATTTAATTCAGGTAAAAAATTACAATTACCTTTTTCTAAACAAATTTATTTAAAAAATATTGATGATGATAATAAATTGGATTTGGTTTTAATTCAGGTAGGTGATACAAGTGGTATAAAAATTAATAAAGGATTGGGTGAAGGAACTTTTGAGGAAAAATCTTTTCAAAAACTTGAATATCCAAATGCTTTACTGTTTATTGATGCTGATAGAGATAATGATTTGGATATAGTAGTACATGAGGCTTCATCAAGTAAACCGGCTAAAATTACTTTATACAAACAAGACGAACCATTTTCTTTCGATGCAAATGATAATTCTTCTACTGAACCTTTTGGTATTTTTTCATCTGATATGAAAATTCTTTCTGATGAAAATTTAACATATATAGTAACTTCTGCTTTTATCCCAAATTCTTTCATAAACAAAATATTTTTGTTTCCCCTTGAGAATGGTGAAATTGGTGAACCTATTTCTTTTGAGGTTGAGGGTCTAGTGAAAACGATTCGAATATCTGACATTAATGATGACAATCGTTCTGATGTTGTATACTCTTATGATGAAAATAACAGTATAAATCCAAATAAACTAGGTGTACTGATACAAGATGTACCGGTTACACCAACACCAATACCGCCGACAAATACACCTGTGCCGACTGACACACCGGTTCCACCAACGAATACACCTG
>CAZEZQ010000835.1:0-3127 GCA_964516245.1 uncultured bacterium
CAGGCGGGGACGCCTGCACTATATGTTGATGCAGGCGGGGACGCCTGCGCTCCAATATATGACGATACTGTTTACATGATTGGACTTTTTACCGGTTCGTCATTTATAGTTTATTGAATAGATTATTGATTTTGTATCATGGAATGTAGCGCAATGGAAGTGAAAATTTGATTTTTTTTATGACAAATCAATTTCATAAAGTGAATATTCCAATAAATTCTAACCAATAAATTTGATTTTTTACAATTGGAGGGGCAAACCCCAGTGTCTACCCCGAATGCTGATATTGTGCTTAAAACAACTCTGAGGTATAAATTCTCAAAATTCACGCGCAAAATCTGCTGGTTTACCAATTGTGGTCTTTCTCATAACCAAGGCGGATCAACAAATCTCCAGTTAACTCTTTAATCAATTGCTTGTGTTCTTCTGTAAAATGATTTACCCAATCTTTTGGACATCCTTTCCGATAATGATGGTAAATGTTTTCCTGGCCTTGGGCATGCCCCGATACATTTTCAAATGTGTTTTCTGATAAAACGTGTTGCAGTTCGTCTTTTGAAATTTCAAATTCTAAATATTCCATCAAGTGTTTGAAATGCTTTAGTTGATCAGGTCCAAACAGATCTTCATATTTGAACCATTCAAATCCTCCTGATTCTTCATACGCTTGAATCCATTCTTTCAAAATAAGAAAATATCCGCTTTCTGAGATTTTAATAAAATACGTCATGTAGTCTTCATTCGACAAGGGTTTTAACTCTTCGCGCATTTTATTAATCTGCTCATTGGGTGGATGAGAAAAACGAATCGAATAATATGAAGATACGATCACGTCTCGCGGGTCGCGGGCTACAAAAAATGTTTTGTGGTTTCGGGGTTTTTTCAGCGTTTCGAAATCAGGATAACGAATGAAAAGAGGGCTCACGATGCAGTTTTGAGGAAGTTTTCGCAATTTACGGTTCGATTCTTTTGTTCGCATTTGGAAATTTTCACTGGGATTGTAATAGCGCAATTGAGAGTATTGGCGAACTGTTTCATCGTTCCAAAAAAAGGCAAACCACTGGCTTGCGCTTTTTTGAATGCAGCAGTGATAAATCGTGCAGCGGTTTTTGTTCTCTTTCCACGAATGCAGTTTTTCTTTTATGTGAAAAAGAAAATTCATTTTGCTGTCTCCATCACAAAAACACATTCATTCTGCAAATTACGATGCCTATCTTCGCTTTGTTTCATCCGGATAATTGGGATCACCAGCATCTTTCGGTAAAGACTCATTCCAATTTTCGATTGCTTGGATCAACCGCTTGCTGACTTCAGGATATTGATCTGCAAGGTTGGTGGTTTCACCCAGATCATCATTTAGGTAATACAATTGGGCTCGTTTGCCACCGTAATCACACAAAAGTTTCCATTTTCCATCACGCACAGCCAAGTCAGGTAGATTTTTGTAACCTCGATAATTTTTCCGGTCGGGCGGACGGCGGAAAAAGATGGGGGCGGAACGTGAATCTTTTGACTTGCCAACAAGAGTCGAGGCAAGATTCTCTCCATCGAAATTGATTGCTTTTGGAGCGGAAACTCCTGCAATATCGAGTATGGACGGGACCAAATCAATAGCGGAAAAAATGGAGGATTTGTTAACAGAACCGTGATGGTCTTTGTCAATGAATCCCGGGCCCCAAACCACCAAAGGAGAACGCACTCCACCTTCATAAAGTGTCGCTTTTGAGCCTCTGAACGGCCCGGCTGAACCAGCACCATTTTCTGGACCATTATCGGAACAGATAAGAATGAGTGTATTCTCTTTCAATTCAGGATCGTTTCTGATTTTGTCGAACAAGGGGGCAAATTGTTGATCCATTTCTTCCAACACAGACCGGTACAAACCCTGTTTTGTATCCGCCCAGTTTTTCACTGATGGATAAAATGGAGAATGTACGTCATCCGGCCATAGGTTGATGTAGAACGGTTTGTTTTGAGTTTGAGAGTGGTCGATAAATTCAATGGCTTGATTGGCAAAACCACCCGTTATTTCTGAGCGCAGCATCCATGTGACCGGTTCTCCCAAGATGGTTGCATTCTCCCAAATCCTCCCTTTTTTCACATCTCCAACTTTGGTCGGCTCTTCGGTTAATGGCAATAATTTGGCGCCCAGCCCTTCAAAGTTGGTTAACGATTTGTCGAATCCATAAGCGCTGATGGGAAAAGCATCCGTCACATCCCGTTGACCGCCCATGTGCCATTTGCCGAAATGCCCCGTGGCATAACCAGCCTTTTGAAGCATACGTGCCAGCATTGGCGCTTTTGGATCAAGCCAGTTGGCAATGCCGCGGTTTTCGTTTCTTTCGCGGCTTGCCAAATAAGAAGTGATGCGATGGCGTTGGGGATACTGCCCAGTCGAAATGGCTGCCCGCGATGGAGAGCAAATTGGAGAATTGACATAAAACTGCTCGAAGCGAATTCCCTCGTTTGCCATCGAATCAATCTGATCTGTTTTTGCGTTTGTATTGCCAAAGCAGGATAAATCTCCCCAGCCCATATCATCAATGAAGATAAGTATAAAATTGGGCGGCATGGATTGATTTCGCGACCCCTGATTCGCCCATGGAATTTGAGAAATGAAAGAAGAAGATACCAATGCCGAAGATTGTTTCAGAAAATTTCTACGGGATAAATGAGACATGGGATTTCTCCGATTTCTAGGTGAAGATGATGCTCATTGAAGCACAAATTCTACGGCTATATAGAGTTATTAAGAGTTATTTCCACTTTGCTTTTTAATTGTCTGAACCAGGAGGGCAGGAGGGTAGGATGGACAGGATAACAACTTCAGAGAAAAAACTTGAATCTCTTTATTCAAAAAAAAACTTTGATACATTCCATAACGATAAATCTATAAACAAACCCTAAATCAACGAAGCCGTTATCCTGTCTTATCCTACCCTCCTGAGCATCCTGGTTCAGACAAAAAATTATTCCAAATGTCTGAACTAGGATTGCCAGGATTAAAGGATGGACAGGATAACAACTTCAGAGAAAAAACTTGAATCTCATTATTCAAAGAAAACTTTGATGCATTCCATAACGATAAATCTATAAACAAACCCTAAATCAACGAAGCCGTTATCCT
>CAZEZQ010000836.1:0-3127 GCA_964516245.1 uncultured bacterium
TCAAAATATTTCAGTCTGAACTATTACAAGACCTCGATGTGGATTAAATGAAACGTTCACAACACAACTGCCGTATCTTCAGGAATCTCGCCGGTACAAATGACTGCAGATCGCATTGGCCGGAGTGAAACAGCTTTGCGGTACACCTCATCGCGGTCTTTACTGTGGTGAAGTACTTTTCCACTTAAGATGTTGAGCGCCTCGTCAGTGATAGGGTCTTCTAACAAAACCCATTCCGAATTAAATTTCGATTCAATTGTTTCAATTGTCATTTCTTCAATCATGAATACTACTTTTTCATAATAGTAATCTCTCGCATTTAAGGAAGATGCTCCAAATCGTTCAAATCTTTATATCTGCCACTACTTTTTTTATTTTCTTTTAAATAGGGCAAACTAATCAAGTTCACTTCGACATCATCCATTGTATCGATTATACGTTCGGCAAAACACTCAGCAAAATCTACGCCTGAAATTTTTGTTAAAACTTCAATCCGTATAGGTGGATTCCCTAATCTTACAACATTTCTTTCTTCCAAAAAAAGCTCTTTTGATAATCCAGGCGTATTGAATCCAAATTCACGTAGGGATTCAAGCATCTTTTGAGCATTTGTTGGGCTTGTGGCAATCCATATGTCAAGATCATTCGTAGCGCGAGGATATCCGTGATATCCCACGGCATAGCCACCTATAAGAAGATACTCGACATTTTTAGAATTGATCAATCTCAAGAACTCTTTGAAGTCGGGCGCGAGCTCGATGTCCATAATTTATCTGACGCAATCTTTCAATGTGTTGGATGCGCTCTTGCGGGGTTCGAGACCACCAATATTCTTTTTCATCGGATTCATCTGATAAATTACCCACAGAAAAGGCAGTTTTATCAAGATTGAGATTTGAGAGTTTGGTTTCTTTCATAAGATTCACCATTTAGAAGCATATTTCATTATCTTTTCGCAGGCCAATTCTCTACTTTCAATTTTTTAACACGCTTAAACTCTCGAATATTATTTGTCACCAGAATTGAATTCAGACTTAATGCATGTGCGGCAATTAATGCATCCATCGCACCAACTGGCGTTCCTTTTGCTTCTAATTCTTTTCGAATCTTACCGTAGATCTTTGCCGCCTCAGCGCCATACTGAAGAATTTCAAGAGGAGAGATAAATTTTTCAAGCGCTTTTAAGTTCTTGCCAGGATAATCGCTCTTTTGTGCCCCAAAAACCAGTTCGGAGTATGTAACCGAAGAGATTCCAACCAAACCAATATCAATTGTATGAAAATGTTGAAGTACATTGATTGGTTTCTGTTTGATGATATAGATACAAATATTTGTATCCAAAAGATACATTAGAAGTCCTCTCGAACTTGAATCTCAGGTTGTTCCCGTTCATTCATAAAGTCATCCGAAAACTCATTAAGACTTTCCACAAGCGATTGCCAGGAATTTTTCATAGGAATTAAAACAACCGTATTCCCAACTTTCTTGATGTAAACTTGATCGCCTTCAAACCTGAATTCTTTCGGCAATCGCACTGCCTGGCTTTGACCATTTTTGAATAGTTTCGCTGTTTGCATATAGGCTCCACTTTATCATATATACTATAAGTATATACTTCGCGAATGATGTTCACAAGCACTTTCTTGGTAAACTTATACACTGTAAAAACAAAGACAATGCAGGCATGTTTGTTTGAGATACTTACAATAATTTCTTTTTGGGTTTTTAAGGATTTCAAACTTGTATCGTGATCAATTCGCGTCCATCACCGTAGAGTTTTGAATGTACTTAGGATCGATGGTAATCCCAAATCCCGGTCCGGCAGGAACCCGTATAGTTCCGTTCACGCAGGTTAATGGAGACGTGTCACATTCGATGGGAATATCACTAAATCCTTTAAACTCCATGTGTGAATCGGGGTTGGGGATGTATGACATAAAATGCAAAGCGTTGAGATAGCCTAATCCCCATCCCGACATGTGCGGTGTACAAGTCATTCCAGCGGCATGAGCCATACGGGCAACCCGTGTGGCACGAATGTATCCACCAAAATAATGCAGGTCGGGCTGTACCACATCCACCACACGGTTTTGGATCGACCACCGAAAGCGGTTGAGACTAAATTCTTGCTCGCCGCCTGCGATGGGGAGCGATAAAGCATCGGAAACCTTTTTTGTTTCCCACAAATCATCAAATTCACAGGGTTCTTCAAAAAAGGCATAATTGTATTCTTGCATCTGGCGGCCCACGCGGATCGCATTTTCCGCATCATAAGAACTGTTGGCGTCAGCATAAATAGTCATGTCATCGCCGAATGCCTCGCGTACCATGGGGATAAGCGCTTTGGTTCGGCCCGGCAACGAATCGCGGTTTTTGCTCAACATTCCACCCACACGAAATTTGATGGCGCTTGCGCCGGTTTCTTCCACCAGTTGTTTCAAATATTCAATCTCTTCTTCCGGTTGATTGCCCCTCCGTCCACTGGCGCGGTAAACCGAGATATCCCGTTGCCGCACACCACCGAACAGTTCTCCAATGGATTGGCCGGAAATTTGGCCTAACAATTCCAAAATTGCCATTTCCGCAGCCGCCACGCAAACCCACAACGCCAATCCTTGCAACTTGTAATTGAGCTGCTGGCGCAAGAGATCCTGCAATAGTGATTCAACATCACGGGCGTCTTTCCCCATCAGAAACGAAGCGACTCGATTGAGAAAAATGGGATGGGTGTCACTCAGCCACCAGGAATTTGTCACGATAATTCCTTCCGCCCCATCCTTAGAGCGAATACGAACCATGATTTCATTGCCGTTACGCAAAAGTTCCATAGACTCGATAATGACTGGATTTGCGAGGTGATCCAAATGAAGAACGGGTTCGTTCAAGATACGAGTCAATGCTTCTTCTGAAGGCGGATCATTGGATTGTGCAATAGCACTCGGTAGAGCCATGGTGGGAAGGCTTCCTGCTGCAGCAGTCAAGAATTGGCGTCGATTGAAATTCATAATTTTTTCTCTTTTCTTTCTTTATTCTCTTGATTCACGGATCGTTGAATTGTAACTATTTAGCCGTCTGAAAGCATTTTTATGTCGCCCATTCAGGGCTAGGGGTTTTATGTTTCTTTTTT
>CAZEZQ010000837.1:0-3125 GCA_964516245.1 uncultured bacterium
TTTTTGGAGCGCAGGCGTCCTCGCCTGCAACAATATACAGTGCAGATTAAATACCTACATTACCGTATATTGTGTCGTCGTTTTCTAGAACGGACTTTCTGCCGGTTCGTCTTTTAACGTACTTTCAATGTGGCCAGGCCGATAAATGCAAAGATGGCCGCCAGGATCCAAAAGCGGACCACGATGGTGGTTTCAGACCAGCCTTTCATTTCAAAATGATGATGAATCGGCGCCATCAAAAAGACACGCCGCTTGTTGCGATATTTGTAGGAAGAGACTTGAATCAATACCGACAAGGCTTCCATTACGAACACACCGCCAATAATGAAGAGCAGTAGTTCTTGCTTAATCAAAACCGCCATCGTGGCCAAAGCCCCGCCCAACGCCAGCGAACCGGTATCGCCCATAAACACCTTGGCGGGATGGGCGTTGTACCAGAGAAACGCCATCGTGGCTCCAACCAGCGACATGGCGAAGACAGACAATTCCCCGCTTTGCGGCACATAAAGAATATCCAAATAAGCGCTGGTATCGACACGCCCAACTACATAACTCAATGCCGCAAATGCCAAAGCGGATATAATCACACAACCGCTGGCCAAACCATCCAAACCGTCGGTTAAATTGACCGCATTCGAGGTTCCCGTAATCACGCAAGCAACAAATGGAATATAAAGAAAACTCAATGGAATAAACACATCTTTTAGAAACGGGAGAGGCAAATCGTATGGATTTTTTTCAACAAGCGGATGTAAATAATAAAGGGTGAATCCCAGTGCGAAGCCGATAAACAGCTGCACAAACAGTTTCTGCCTGGCTAATACCCCTTTGTATTTTTTTTCCCGCAATTTCGTGTAATCATCTATAAAACCCAGTGCGCCCAACGCCAGCGTGATAATGAGCGCTGTCCAAACCAACGGATTGCGCAAATTCGCCCATAAGAGAAAAGACAAAGTAACAGAGGCGAGGATCAACGTGCCTCCCATGGTTGGAGTCCCTGATTTTTCTTTGTGGCGGTCGAAAAGCGCTTTGACCCCCTCACCGCGAATGGTTTGGCCGATTTTCATGCGAATCAGCCATCCAATGAAAAAGGGCCCGACGATCACACCAAATATCATCGCCGTGACCGCCGCCATCGCGGCGCGAAACGAAATATATTGAAACACGTTAAACACACCGAAGAGTTCGGGATACTGCTTGGACAACGGGAACAGGAATTCCATAACCATTAGGCTTCCCCCTTCCCACATTCAATGAGGCAATCACGGGCGGCTTCGCGATCATCAAAATGGATTTTTTCATTCCCAATGATCTGATAATCCTCGTGGCCTTTCCCCGCAATGAGCAGAATGTCGCCTTCGCGAAGTTCATGCGCGGCTGCGCGAATCGCCTCGCGCCGGTTTTCAATTGTGGTGTAATGCTTGCCGGGTTGATTCATCCCCGCTTCAATTTCACGAAGTATTTTCTGGGGATCTTCCGTACGCGGATTGTCGCTGGTAAGAAAAACCACATCGCTTAAGTTCAATGCGATTTTCCCCATCTGCGGCCGCTTGCCTGTGTCACGGTCACCGCCACAGCCAAACACGGTGAGAATTCGGTTGTGCGGAAGTGTGCGCAATGCCTGCAAACATTTGTCGAGGGCGTCGGGTGTATGGCAATAATCCACCACCACTTGCGCCCCAATCGCATTCGGCACCGGTTCGAGACGGCCGGGAACCGCTTGGAATTGCGCAATCCCTTTTTCGATAAGGTTCAGCGGCACACCGGCCGCCCAGGCCGCTGCAGCGCTGCCAAGAATGTTGTAGATATTGTGCCGCCCCAGCAGGGGCGTGCTGATGGTTAGCATGAGATTTTCGGGATTTTGAAGAATGAACCGGGAACCTTTCAAACCCAAGGCAATGTTTACCGCTCGAAAATCAGCCGGCCGGTCGATGGCGAAAGTAAGGGTTTTTCTATCCTTAATTTCATTTTCGTACATTCGCCCCGTTTCATCGTCACGATTGATAACACCCGTGCCGCCTGTTTTCAGATGCTTTGTGAACAATCGCTTTTTCGCTTCGCGGTACTCATCCATACTTTTATGAAAATCAAGATGGTCTTGAGAAAGATTCGTAAACAACGCTGTTTCAAATTGAATGGCGTCTACGCGGTGAAGCATCAAGCCATGCGACGACACTTCCATCACCACCCGTTCACACCCGGCATCGGAAATATCGCGGAGAAGACGATGCATGTCATGCGCCAGTGGAGTGGTATTGGGTGCGGCATGATGATGATTTTTATACCGGTATTCGATGGTCCCGATGACACCGGTTTCTTCACCGGCTGCATTGAATATGGATTCAAGAATGTACGAACATGTGGTTTTACCATTGGAGCCGGTGATCCCAACCAGTTTCAGTTCCTGCGCCGGATGGTGGTAATAATTGGCCGCAATTTGAGGGAGAGCGCAGAGCGTATCTTGCACCCGAATTTGAAGAAGGTTTTCGGGCGGACAGAAGTGATCGACCACTGCAGCACAGGCCTGCCGGGCATGGACATCGGCCAGGTAGTCGTGCCCATCCACGCGTTGGCCACGCAGCGCAACAAAGAGGTCGCCTTCTTTCACGGCGCGCGAGTCACAAGCCAAACCGGTAATGTGTCCCGGCAATTCGCCGCGTATCCCTTGAATTTCTACTCCGTTAAACACGCTTTTACCCTCAACCATGAGGTATTATCCTTCTCTGTTGAAGAAGGTCACCCAAACTGCAGCAATTCAACCAAAAACCACAACACAAAAATTAAAACCGCAATTGATCAGTTTCATGAAGTAAATACTGAAAAAATTGGATCGTCTTTTCATTCCTCCCCCAATGAAATGGGGCCTGCGCGCCGTGGCGGGGAGGTTAAGAGGGGGTTAAAAGATTCACGTATCGTTGCCATTCAACCCTCCCCGAACCCCTCCCAATCTTGGGAGGGGAATGACTTCAATTTACTGGCCTATTACACAAAAACAAAACTCTCACTCATTGAACAACAACCCTCACTCACACTAACGTTTTACTACCTGAGATTGTCTTCTTGGAACAGTTGGATCCGTCAGCATTGGCTCACACACAACCAAGCCTATGTCATTCCCATTCTGA
>CAZEZQ010000838.1:0-3118 GCA_964516245.1 uncultured bacterium
AAGTTATCTTGGTTTTGGGGTTGGAAGATCCGTTGAAAATACGAGAAAAATAAAACGGGTTATCGAAGCCTAGGTCATAACTGATTTGTTTGATCGAAGCCCAGGTTCCACTAAGAAGCCTTTTCGCTCTAGTTATTCGCAATTCCAGTACATATTGATGGGGTGAGAGTCCCGTATAGTATTTAAAGGCTTGGCGAAACCAGGAATAACTCACTCCGTTTTCTTGTGAGAATTCCTTGAAATCAATTTCTTCAGAAAGTTTTTTAGCGATGGCGTATTTCGCTTTTTTAATGACTTTATGAATATATTGTTCTTCATGTTCAGGAAAAAATTTTACGGTATTCAAACGTGTGATAATTTGTAGTGTTTTTACCGAAAGCGTTTTTTGAAACCCAAAGGGTTCTTCCTCTACAATGTCAATGATTTCATTGAACAATTCGATGAGGCAATTATCATATCCAACTGAAATTACCGGTGAAGTTGCATCCAAAAATTTCTTTTCACACAGATGGCGGGCATAAAAACCATCAAATCCCACCCAATGTTCATCCCAGCCTATTTCCATATCCGGCCAATACCGATGCCATTCATTGGGGAGCAAGATAAATAATTCACCATTCTTAATGTTATGTTTGCCTCCCGTGTCTGACTCAAAAAATCCTCTCCCTCGGGAGATATATACAATTTGGAATGTGTGTAGAACTCGACCCTTGTCAGTAGAGAAATCATATTCAGGAGGATGTCCAGATGGTGGATAGATGGAATAGTGAGGGGAGATTGTTGATTTCCCCACATCTGTAATATAAAGTCCCCAATTCTTATCACTTTGGCTGGCGACTAAGTATTTAAAAAAGAGTTTCTGTTGAACAGTCATATTCTTCTCTATGCTTTGATTTCATCGAAACCTTTCATAAAAGATGTGTCAAAAAGTGCATGCAATCCGTCATTTTGTTCATTTACATTCTACTGTTTTCTTTCGTAAAATGCATCTAATTAGAAAATAGAGTAAATTTATCATCTATGACTATATACGATTTGTGGTCTGAAATCTATTGGAATAGCATACCAAAAGCCAATGATTCCAGCCCCAAAAGCATATTGGCTCTATTGATGAATACAAGGGAGGAATTAAAAGTGAGAATGAGAAACAGAAAGAATAATTGGTCGATTCATTGGTTGTTGATCTCATGTTTTATGTTGTTTGGCTCTACGAGTTACTGTCAAGATGTACTCTTTAGTGATGATTTCAGCGGAGATCTTTCAAAATGGCGAGAGTTGGGAAATCCCGGAGCGACACAAATTGTGGACGGTGAGTTGGTCATGGAATGGGGGTTTGCACCAAGTTGGTTTGTTACAAATGAAACCTACAATTTTGGCAGCGACCCTCTGCAAGTTAACTTTACGTTTGTGCAAGGCGGGCACCAAGCATCTTCAAATTTTAAACGCAATTTTATTCAACCCCTGTTAGGCGTTAACAGCCTAGATGTGGATAACGGTGCTGTTCGCGCCCGTTTTAGCGCTGATTTTTTTGAATTAGAACGCCTGAATGCAGATAATTCATGGAGCGATATCCCATTCACAAGTGATGCTGAATCGTTAACCATTGACCCAGGTGACCGGGTACGCTTTGAAATCGATTCATCCGGCCAGACTGGCGTAATGTTTGTTAACGGTGAAAGCGCTGTCGCGTTTACCGCCAATGAATTATTGTCTGGCAGCTTTGGTTTTCGTGTTGTCACCGATTCCCGAAACGTAATTGTAGATGATGTGTTTTTTGCCCAAATAGACAGCAGCGGGACTGAAAATGTTCTAGTAGAGGATTCATTTGAACGAACTGAAATTGGCTCGAATTGGGTTAATGAAACACTTGCAGAAGACAGCAGCCCAGGACCCTTGAATGCCTTTATTGAAAACGGAGAACTCCATCTGACCAATGATGGCTCTGGTGATGCATGGTTTAGAATTGATGCCGATGTCAATTTTGAAGGAAGCACAACTGTATTTGAATATACATTTGTTGATTTCATTGGCGACAATACATTCAGACCTTCACCTGTTGTTGGAGTGAAACCCTTTCAAGCCGGTGTGACAAGCGGTGTGCTGTTAATCGATAATGGTTCAAACATAAATTGGGGAATGGTTGATGGAGGCTGGACCCAAGGTCAAGCATCGCAAATTGGTGGAAATCGAAACGGCATGCGTGTCCAAATCGTGGTCAACCCCGGCGGCCAATCCGGTTACATTTCCCGTGATGGCGTTCAAGGGTTAAGTTTCTTTAATATCGGTCCACCATTTTCTGGTGGTTTTGCATTTCGGCACATTGTAGACCGGGATGCAATAATAGATGATGTATTCATCTATTCGCGTGAACCAGACGGAAGTCAGACGCCTCTATTCGAAGATGATTTTGAAAGCGATGAAGTTGATGATCTTTGGGTGTTGGAAGCGCTGACACCTGGGGCACCTCCAGGTGCCGTATTTATGGACTTGGATGACTTTGATGGCGATGGTGATACTGAACTCTTTTTGGATCATGATGGATCAGAAGATGACGAGTGGATTCGTTTGGATGTTGATCTTCCATTTGATGGAGATAAGCCAACCGTGATTGAATTCACTGTTGTGGAATTCACGGGTTTGATATCGGTTGTGGTCGGAACCAATGAATTCAACTCGTCTCTGTTTGGGCCCATTTTATTAGACAATTTGGAAACACCATGGGTTATGGATACACGTGGGGGCAATGTGTGGGTTCGGCCAGGCCCTGTCGGCGGATCCAATATTTCACTGCAAGTAAACGCTGATGGACGCAGTGGATCATTTATAGTTAACGAAACCACGATAAGTGAATGGGAATTTGCTGAAGGAGAAGCGCCGATTCCTTTTGGCGCCGTTGGATTTGAAGACCCATTTTCTTCACCAGCACCCAACACATCTCCACCTGCGGTCACAGCGTTGCCGTTGACAGTTCCGGCCACGTCTACGAATGGAAGGACTGGGACCCCGCCAATCCTCAGAACCTCTATCTTGCCTGCCACGACACCGAACCGGGCAAGTACTACAGCACGGCCCTTCCCATGTGGGAAATCGACACGGCGCTCCAGCGCGCCATCCACTC
>CAZEZQ010000839.1:0-3115 GCA_964516245.1 uncultured bacterium
ACCACTTTTTCCACTTCATGAAAGGCTCCATCATCGGTGAAAAGAGTGCCGCAGGGTTTCAGATCGCTGCCTTCGCTTTGGTCATCAGCCAGCTGCACTTCAAAAGCGCTCTTAAATACTTCTTTCTTGGGACAGCCGATCAATATTCCTGAGTTGCTCTTTTTTATCATTCGACATTCGAACTGAAGAATAAAGTCTTCATATTCCTCTTTGGTAATGACAGCCCAATAATCCCAGCCGTCTACCTTGAGAATGCCGCCTTCCACTTTGGGCGCCGCTTTTTCCAAGCCTTGAATCGTCCATCCATCCAAATTTTCTCCGTTGAAAATTTTGGTGAACCCTTCGGTTTCAGAGGCCATCGTTGGAGAAACCGCGACCAAGGCACCGAATATCAACGCCAAACCATACCATTTGTACATTTGTTTTCCAAACAACATTGTCTCCTCCATACTCGTTTTGTCTTTTTTGCGAAAAATCCGGTTTTGGGACTTGTATCGAATCGGCCGGCATTTTTCAAATATTGTACTCACTGCAATCGTTAATTAAAACGCGGCGGCTAAAGAATCAAAGGGGAACCGAATGGTTTTTCTAACCCAAAAATCATCAGGCGAAGTTCCCCTCCCAAGATTGCTGATCAATACCCACATGTTTTGGGGAAGTTTTTTGCCCCCCTTATTAAGGGGGGTAAGCACCGCAGGGGCTGGGGGGATTCGGCGAAATAAGAAAAGCCAGATCCCCCCCTTCTTAAAGGAGAGAATTCCTAATGCACAATTTGTCTGGGTGGCAAGGGCAAGTGTTGTTTGTCTGCCCTTGCAAACTAGAATCTTGGCTCGGCACTGGTTGAAAAACCAGTGCCACCCAAAAGTTTTTCACCCCTTAACGAAATGACATTAGGGGCTTACTGAATAAAACAATGAGTTCCATAAGAGCAACACTCTTGTCCAACCAAATTCCAAGAAACGAAATTTATAATTTGACCTTTACTTAATAACATTTCCTCTCAACCTCCCCATCTCATACCAATATCCCTATAAATAGACAGAAAACTGCTTTCTTGGTCAAACAACCCTGTAATTCGGAATATAAGAATGTGAATGGGAACCGTTTTTACCGCGATGGACGTCCACCACTAACGCCGCCACCGCCTTTTTCTGGCTCATTCATTTGGTTCCACCGAATGCGGGTTTTGGCCGCCGGCGTTACCGTTGCGATTGCATGCTTATAGATGAGGTATTGCTCTTCACGCTCATCGTTCAGCAGAATGATGGTAAAACTGTCAAACGCTGAAATTTTCCCATGCAGATCCGAACCGTCAACCAAATGCACATCCAAAGCCACGCGTTCCCGACGGGCTTGGTTCAGGAAACTATCCTGAATGTTCATAACACTTTTTTGAACCATCGAAAATCTCCCTTACTGTCTAGGGCATATCACAAATCATAATAAAATTGCTGTTTCACAACGTATTGTTACCACTATTTGTCCAAACGTGCAAGGATTCGTTAACAATTTCTTGAATTTCTTCTGTATTCGCAAGGTTCAACCAATGAGTATCAAATTGTCTGCGAAACCATGTCATCTGGCGTTTGGCGTACTGTCGCGTGTGAATTTGAGTCAATGAGCGGGCTTCGTCTAACGAATTTTTGTTTCGCAAATAATCCACACACTCTTTATAACCCAAAGCCTGAAACGCCGTATGCTCTTCGCCGCAGCCGAGCTGCAACAACCAACGGGTTTCTTCTATAAGCCCGTTATCATACATCTCTTTGGTTCGTAATTGAATGCGTCGGTCTAAATCTTTTTTCGTACGTTTTATACCCAGAAAAACAGTATGCTTCAACCACGGTTTCGTTTCTTGCTTGGCCTGCAGTTGAGACAGGGTCTGGCCGGTTTGTTGAACGATTTCCAATGCGCGAATCATCCGCTTGGCATCGTTGGGATGAATCGAGCGGGCGCTTTCAGCATCGGCATGTTGCAGCTCGCGGTAAAGGGCTTGAGCCCCTTCTTGTTCAAGCCTGGCTTTCAAGGCGCTTCGAATCAAAGGGTCCGGCTCAGGCGTTTCAAAAAAACCCTCTAACAAGGCGCGAAAATACAAACCGGTGCCGCCGCAGAGAATCAGTGGTGATTGAGCCTCGGCCGCGCGCCGCACCATCGGTTCGGCGTAGCTGGCGAATTTGGAAGCGCTGAACGTCTCGAGTGGAGACACCAGATCGAGGCCGTAATGAGGGATACGGTTTCGTTGCTCTTGGCTGGGTTTGGCAGTGCCCACATCCAAGCCTTTATAAACTTGCATCGAATCGACACAGAGAATGGCAGATTGAACCCGTTCGGCCAGAGCCATGGCCAATTCGCTTTTGCCGCTGGCGGTTGGACCGACGATTGCTAACAAAGAAGGGGTTGAATTGATTGCGCGTTGATTGATTGAATCACTACTGGTATTCTGCTTCATGATATAACGTGTACAATAATTGGTCGCGGTCGAAAGCTGCTGTTTCAATCCATCGCCGAATTACGAAAGAAAGTGGAAAACGCATAGTGAGCAGTGTAATTGATGTTGCCACAATGCCGGAACAACAACAAGAAACCCTTCAACAAGCCGAAGAAGCCGGTGTCGACATCCGGCGTATGCCCCGGCACGTGGCAGTGATTATGGATGGCAACGGCCGCTGGGCCAAGAGCCTGAACCGTCCCCGCATCGAGGGGCATCGCGCCGGCATCAAATCGGTTCGCGAAATTGTTCGCACCTGCCGCCAATTGGAAATCCCCTATTTGACATTATATGCGTTCTCGGCCGAAAATTGGAAACGTCCCGATACAGAAATCAATGCCTTGATGGTGCTGTTGTGCACCTTTTTGCGCCGGGAAATAAAAGAAATGAAAGAAAACGGCATCGGCTTGAATTCTATCGGCCGAACGCAAGACTTGCCCGCGCCGGTTCGCCGGGCACTTGAAAACGCCAAACAACAAACCTTCGACAGCGGCAAAATGACCCTCTCTTTAGCGCTCTCGTATGGCGGACGCAGCGAAATCGTCGATGCGGTAAAATCCATTGCCCGTCGCGTGCAGCGGGGGGAACTAAATTCCGATGAAATTACACCGGATTTGTTTTCCCAAT
>CAZEZQ010000840.1:0-3115 GCA_964516245.1 uncultured bacterium
AGCGCCGGTGCGAAACATCCATAGTCCACCGTGGTTCCCGCCCAGTCGAAAATGACGGCTTTCACTTTACCACGATAGCTCCGGTGAAAGATGAAATCCATAGCGTTTATCCCATCATTCCAGAGGCAGCCCTCTGCATTTCGACTCCCATTTCTTTGAGCGTGTTTTCAATGCACATCAGAAGAATCTGAATATCCGTCTCTGTGATGCGTCCAATACTGCCAATGCGAAAGCAGGGCTCATTACTCACTTTTCCTGAGTAGATCAACTGATCTTTGTCGCGCAAACGCGTGTAAAATTCTTCATAATCGAATTTGGGGTGGTCGGGAAACTTGAAAGTAGTAATTATATAGCCCTGCAATTCAGGCGGCAGATATTCTTCAAATCCGATTCGCCGCATACCCTGAACCAGTGTTTCGTAGTTACGGTGGTAACGCTCGCCCCGTTTTTCGACTCCACCTTCTTCTGTCAGTTCAATCAGTGCTTGCTGAAACGCCAGGCAACTATGCGTCGGCGGGGTGTATCGAAAGTGCCCCGGATCCTCCATCTCTTTCCACTGATGATAAAGATCCAAACTTAAACTGCGGGCGTTGCCTTCGGTGGAAAGCAACTCTTCCTTCCCGGCAATAATGAATGAAAATCCGGGTGCCCCTTCAATGCATTTATTGGTCGAAGAAACCAGATAATCAATAGTGCAAGTGCGAAAATCAATTGGCACTGCCCCAAACGTGCTCATGGCATCGACAATATATTTGCGGTTGTATTTTTTTACAATCCGCCCCACATCTTTGATCGGATTTATAATGCCGCTGGTGGTTTCACAATGCACCACACACACATGGGTAATGGAGCCATCGGCCTCAAGCGTTTCATCCAGTTTTTCAAGATTGGGCAGCCGGTTTTCCGGCGTAAGATGCTCAATGGTTTCAATATTCAATACCTTTGCCATTTCAGCTATCCGTTTGCCATAAGCCCCGTTAACCAAAACCAAACATTTGCCTTCCGGTGGAATCGCAGATCCCACCACCGCCTCCAACCCCATCGTTCCACACCCTTGCATTAGAACCGCCTGATACTCATTCGCAGAAAGCCCGGCAAGTTTTAACAATCGATTGCGTATGTCGCGAATCAAATCATAAAACGCCTGATCACGTGCCCCCAGGTCATGCAGCATTGCCTGCTTAACAGATGGGCTGGTAATCAGTGGACCGGGTGTGAACAGAACTTTGTCTTTCCATGGATTCGGAGTCGTCATAATTGTCTCGATGAAGAAATTTGTTTGATGGCAATACGTGGATGATTTTGATTTTTAAATGTACATGATTCAATTGATTTATGGAAGTGATTTAGAACCAGGAAATGCAATGATAGCCCTATTATTTGTTGACAGTATTCTTATTCGCCTCAATGTGTTAGTTTTGGGTTAGATGTAAGTTTTTTGTTAGTTAGTTGCATTGAATCCATTTACCATTCGCTTTGCGGAATAGAGCGGGACAAGTATGATGGCGCTTGTCGTCTTATGAAATCATATAATTCTGGGAGAAGAATCTTGCAACACTACAGGCGTGGCGTATTTACCGGCTGGTTGGAGCGGTCATCACCCATAGTCTTTACTCTTTATACCATCACAGCCGCATTTACTACCTATTTTTGCATGTACGCCTTTCGAAAACCTTATCTGGCAGCCACCTATGAGGGCCTTTCGTGGGGACCGTTTGATGAGTTGAAAACGGTTTTCTTTTTAAGCCAATTGATCGGTTATGGGTTATCCAAATATATTGGAATCAAAATCTGCTCTGAAACCTCCCGCAATCAACGTATCTATTGGCTCATTTCTCTCATTGTCGTGTCAGAACTAGCCTTGATCATGTTCGCCGTGGTTCCAGTCCCTTATAAAATGTTATTTATCTTTTTCAATGGTCTTCCCTTAGGCATGGTGTGGGGCATGGTGGTGAGTTACCTCGAGGGACGGCGTACCTCCGAACTGTTATTGGCAGGTCTAAGTTGTTCGTTTATCGTTTCTAGCGGTATGGTGAAAGACTTTGGCGTGTATTTGCTGGAAAGTGGAATCACTGAATTTTGGATGCCGGCCATCACTGGCTTATGTTTTTTGCCTTTGTTTTTGTTTGCAGTCTGGCTCTTGGATCAAATCCCCCAACCGGATGTAGATGATGTCGAGCAACGGGTTGAACGGGAACCGATGGATTCAAAACACCGTACCCGCTTCATTATGGAATTTCTGCCGGGATTAATCATGCTCTTCATCGTCTATTTCTTCCTGACCGCCTACCGCGATTACCGCGATACCTTCCATGTCGATATTCTCGTACAATTAAACGTTGACGAAGCCATGACCATGACCGAATTGCCCATCTCGATAGGAGTGCTGCTTGCTCTGGCGGCACTCAATTTGATTAAAAACAATCATTGGGGTCTCTTAGGAGCGTATGTGATTATGGGTGGTGGAACCGCCATTATGGGTATTGGCACCCTTCTCTTTGATTGGGGAATGATCAGCCCTATTTTTTGGATGTTTCTGGTCGGTTTGGGTTCCTATCTTGCGTATGTTCCATACGGATCAGTGCTCTTTGACCGCACCATTGCCGCAACCCGAGTAGTTGGGACTGCCGTCTTCGCCATCTATGTGGCCGACGCGCTGGGTTATACCGGCTCCATGTTTTTACAGATATTCAAGGATGTGTTGTTTAGCGATATGCCACACGGCACCTTCTTGAAACTCTATACCTATTTCATTTCTTTTGTGGGGACATTGCTTGTATCTATGAGTTGTATTTATTTCTTGGGATATCGAAAAAGCGAAAAACCTATACAACCAGCAGAAGCAGCTGCATAAATTTCCTCCTACACCTTCCCGATGAATCTCTAAAAAAACAAATAAATTTGTACAAATATTTATGGAGATTTATGCAATTTTTTATAAAATTGCATATCAATATTCATATAAAACTTAATCTTTACTTTAACTGAACTAATAAATTTTATATAAAGTTATTTCCTTAAAATCATATATTATAAAAATCATCAATTTGTATTGCTTTAGTTTATTAATGTCATATTCATGTTAATAAATGCTTAGAAACCGCTAGTTCTGAGT
>CAZEZQ010000841.1:0-3109 GCA_964516245.1 uncultured bacterium
GGCGGCAATGGGTAGGCGGCGCCGACCGTTTCGCGGCGCAATCGGGGTTCGAGTTTTACAGCCTGATCAACGAAGGCGGGGTGGAAGAGCGTCCCGCCCTGGCCTATGCCGAAATCCAAAAAACTTCCGAAAACGCCCTGTGCGTAACCCATTTCGCCGGTTCCAACGCCCTGGCGCTGCTTTGCATGGCCGTGCTTGAAGGCGATGTTGAAGACATGGCCGACCAGATGAACCTGCGTTACGACCGTATGGTGCCCCCCGCGGGCGAGGGCTACGGCGGCTATTGCGTGCCCAAAGACGGGCTCTTTTTGGCATTCGTGCTTTCGCTGCAAAACGAAAAGAAACTGCAGCAAATGGGCATTCCCGATCATCTGCACGAAGGCGTAATGAAACTGGCCAAAGATGTGCTGCTGCGCCAGCACGATTTTGAAAGCCATTTCGATTGGCAGCGCTGGGCCGCTGATAAATTATTGGCCTTCAAATCCCTGAAAAAATACTTCGATGTGAAAGACGATCTCTTGGTGTTCCACATCACCAAGATCGCACGGGCTGTTGAAAATCTGGGCCAACCGTGGCATGAAACCACTGATGGCTCCAAACTGGTCGCCAATCTCGCCGCCCAGTGGGGCGTTGATAAGATGATTATCCGCGCCGAGCAGCTCAACCGTTTTATGGTGTTTTACAAAGCGTGGATGATCTACGACGCTATTCGCGAAGCCCACGAAGAAAACACTCTCTGCCCGCAGGAAAATCAGGCGGTGATTGCGCTTTCCGCTGAATACAAGCCAGTGCAGGATATTCGCTTCTCGACTGGGATGCGCCTGTTTGAAATTCTGGCCCACACCGAAGAGCACTTAACCCATGCGTTGGATGAAGAAGGGCAAAACCTGGCGTACATTATGAACTACGGATTCGATCCAGATACCGGTCACAAAGTGGGTCAACGCGCCGTCAATCAAATTCTGCAGACTTTCCAATTGGACGGCCAAGACAACAAAGTCATCAAACGTTTGAAAGAAGCTTTCCCGCCACATGAACCGCCGGGTGATATTGTCATGAGCTCGGTGACGCTTTCATCGACACAAGATCTTTTGCATTACACCAGTGACACCAAGTTGGAAGAAATCGCCAATCAGGTGCAGGTAATTCTGGGTGATTATGGACTCACGGAAGATCAAATCCGCGCCAATGCCATTGTTCACGGCGGCCGGTTGCGTGATTGGGCGGGGATCAGTGCCTTGCCGAAAAACGACCAGAATGAATTGATCTCACAAATTGGCGGCCAGATTCATGCGCTGGTTTTGCAGATGCGCGGGCCGGGCCGCGGCTACGAGCAGGATATTCAAGGCATCGATGTGCTGAATACCGGCATCCCCTTTGAAGAACTTTTGGAGTTATTGGACGACATGCCCAAGGTGGTGGCGCTGATGCGCAACGGCAATCCATACAGTTCTCTCGCCATTACCGACGGAGCGGCAGGCCGCATGCGCCGCGCGCTGACGTTTCTCGACATTCAACTGTTCTTCGCCGCCTGTGAAACGATCGGCCGCCGGGGGGTCTACCGCGCGGTCGGTTTGGGCAAACGCAATATCGGCCGCTTGCGCGAAGAGATGCAGCGAAAACGCGAACGCGCCCAGGAGTTATTGGATGCGGTCAAAGCCGTGGTTCAGGCGGAAAGCCGGGAGGCTAAGACCCAAGCGGCGCAGTCTGCCTTGGCTTTATACAACCAATTGCGCGACAGCATCACCCAAGAAGACGAAGCCGGCAAAGCGCTTCGCGAAGAAGACAAAATGAAGCGCTATAAAAAATGGAAAACCCGCCATTACTATATCAGCCAATCGCTGGTCAAAATCAGCGCCGGGCTCCCACTGCAAGCGATGGATTTCGGCACATGGATCGCGGGCCTTGGCGGAATGTTCGTGCTGATCAATCAAGAACGCGGCACTGTAGATGAAATTCGAACACAATGGAATCAGGGCATTGATGCCATTGCATCCCTGCATCCTGCTGAACAAACAGAAGTAACCGCATTTTCTGAAGTGGAATGCAATGAAATCGAGCGCTGCCTGGTTCGTCCTGAATATGTGCCCGAAACCCAGCGCTTTGCCCAGCAAATGTTGGTTGAATCGTCCAGCAAGGCGGTCGAAGTGGCCGCGCGCGAAGCGCTAGAACGCCGCAAAGCCTTAAAAGCGCGCGCCGAACGGGCTCGTGCCTTTAACGACCGTGAAGACGGCTTCAAAACCGTAATCGATTCTGCCGAGATTGCCTCATTCGGCGATATTTGGCAGCAGGCGCAATCCAGTTTGACCAAATTGGAAAACGATTTGCAGGTGTTGTATGGAATAGGGGATGAAGATCCCAAACGCCCAAGCATGCAATCGCGCATCAATCACGAGTTCGGTAAGATCATTGGCTGCACTCGGGCCATTCTCACCCGAACCGCGATGAATATGCTGCCGGATTCCAACGCCGCAACCGCTTCCCTGAGAAAATCGATTATCAGCGATTTGGAGATGGTATTCACCGGCCGGGAAATCATTTTGGAAAACATCAAGAAGCTGATGGGCGGTTATGAAGACATTGGCACCATCGCCCGCTTGGCCGAAGCCGCTGAAGGCGATAAAGAGAAACTTCACAGTGCCCTGAGTGCATGGACCGGTTCATCGAGATGGGAGCTGAAGAGGACATCAAAAGCATGTGCCGGTATGTCCAGGACAATATGTACAAGTTCCAGAGGGGTCTTCTGCACAGCCTTATCCAGGAGCAGGAGATTGAAGGCCATCTCAGAGAATGCAAAGAGTGCAGGGAACACAGGAGGAAGACTATCAGCTCAATCGAAAGGAACAGGGAATCTGCAGAGAATAGAAGGGCAACATAAAATCCTCTGGGCTGGTTGCTTATTTTTTAAAGGATTGGTAAAAGAGGGGGAAGAAATGGGCAATAACAAGAAACAAGGATGGGAGAAATGCAAGAGGCACAAGGTGAGATTCTGCACCATATGCAGGTATGGCCATACAGGCGTAGAGGAGACTGAGCCAGAAGTGCCTGACCTTGTTGATGAACTGAACCAGAGCATCAACAAGAGGTGCAACGAAGGAATGAAGATGAT
>CAZEZQ010000842.1:0-3107 GCA_964516245.1 uncultured bacterium
GGCCGAAGAGTTCTTCGCAGGCCATGAAGAAGACCCGCCAGCGGTTGAACCAGATTTCGGTTTGGGATGCGCCGTAAATATCTTCGAAGATTTTCATGATCGCGCTGCGGTGTTTGTCTTGGTTCTCCAGCCAGGCGCGGGAGGTTTTTTGGTAGTGGGTTCCATCGATTTTCCACCAGTTTTGCAAAAGAAAATCCTGCTGGTAGTGTAAGAAGAGGTCTTCGGACGGCATCAAGCCGCCGGTGAAGAAATATTCGGCGAGCCAGTTGGTTTCTTCACCAGTGGTGAATGGATAGAGTAATTCTTTGTGGCAAAAAACATGGATGAACAGTTTGCCATTTGGTTTGAGCCAGGATGACAATTTGTTGAATAAGACACGGTGATTGCGCAGATGTTCGAACATTTCGATGGACATGATGCGGTCGAATTGCCGGTTGGTTGCAAAGTGGTTGATATCGGCTGTGATTACTTCGACGTTGGCAAAATTTTTCTCGCGGCATTGCTGTTGAATGTATTCACGTTGAGGATTGGAATTGGACACAGATAGAATAGTGCAATTGGGATAATGTTCGGCCAGCCAGAGGGAAAGCGAGCCCCAGCCGCAGCCCAGGTCCATGATTTCCATGCCGTCTTCCACTTGGGCATTTTGGCAGCTGATATTCAGCATATCTTCTTCGGCTTGGTCTAAGTCTCTGGTGCTGTCTCCCCAAAAACAGGAACTATATTTTTTGCGCTTGCCCAATACAAGATTGAAAAATTTTGGCGGCAGTTCGTAATGTTGTTCATTGGCTTTACTGGTGTGAATCGCCAAAGGGCTTTCGCACAATTCATTGATAAACAACTGTTTTTCTTGATGGCGCTGGGAGACCGGTTTTTTGTATTCATTTCTCAAATGAGTTGTGTTGAGATTCCGGATGCCTCGGCGAATGAGAAAATCTGGCAAATAGCCTTTTTCCATGAGATGAATAAATGTTTTCATAATTGGTCCTTTTTGGGAAACCAAGGGATAAACGCACTAGTGGTGCGTTGGTATTGTCGGTAATCATCCCCGCGTTTGGAGATAGCCTGCATTTCTGTGAAAGGGATGCCGGTAACAAAGAGTACGAAATACAGCATTAATAGCGGGCTAATGAACGAGAGCCAGAAATAGGGGGAGCCCACGCTCATAAAGACAAAGGTCCACCAGAAAATCCATTCAAAGAAATAATTGGGGTGCCTGGAGTATTTCCATAAACCGGCGCGGCAGGTTTTGCCTTTGTTTTGGGGATTGGTTTTGAATTTGGCTAGTTGCCAATCGGAAAGCGCTTCTCCTCCAATTGAAATGATTACGATGAAAAGACCAATGATGTCCCAAACTGTTGGAGCCGTTAGCGTGTTGTAGGCTGCAACGAGAAATGGGATGGACAATAGGACATCAACCACAGCTTGAGCCTGAAAAAACCATAAGAAATGAAGATGAGCGCTTTTGCCCCAATAACGGCGCATGCGTTGGTAGCGGCCGTCTTCTTCTTTTTCATGCAAAACACGGTTGATGAACAGATAGAGTGTGAGCCGAAGGCTCCACAGGCCGACACAAAGAGCGAGTAGAATGCGGCGGATAACATCGCCTTCACCAAAGTAGGCGAAAGAAACACCTAAAATGCCAAGCAAAGCGGCCCAACCGACATCGACGTGAGTGGCGTCTTTTCGCCAGATCTCTATGCAATTTAGCAAAAGCATGATAGCGGCGCAAAACAGCCATGCGTAAAAAAGTAAAGTAAATGGATTCATTTGGTATCCTTAGACATTTCTTTCGAAAAAAATTGGATATGGAACGAATTGTTTTGATGGCATGAGCGATCCTCAGAATTTGTTGTTGGGGCGGATTAAGACCAAATGAAGATTGTTGAGTATTCGTGTGATAAAACCCGCTTCACAATAATGAAGGTAATAGTTCCAAATGCGTAAAAAGCGTTCATCAAATCCAAGGGTGAGGATGTGTTTTTTCTGTTGTTCGACCCGTTCACGCCATTCGCGTAACGTGCGGGCGTAATGAATGCCGATGTTTTCTAGATTGTCGATAACGAATGACGAGTTGTGAGTTATCGCGTTGCATAGAGCTGTTAAAGAAGGTATAACAGCGCCGGGGAAAATGTATTTTTGAATCCAATCACCTTCACGGCGGTAACTGTCATAACGTTGATCGGGGATGGTGATGGATTGAATCACACACTTGCCATTGGGTTTTAACAAACGGTCACAGGCGGCGAAAAATGTGCCCAAATATTCGTGACCCACGGCTTCGATCATTTCAATGGAAACAATCTTGTCGTATTGGCCTTCTATGTTGCGGTAATCACATAATTTGATTTCGATTTTGTCTTGCAATCCCGCATTATGAATCCGTTTTTCAGCAAGTTGCAACTGTTCTACAGAAAGAGTGATGGTGGTCACACGGCAGCCGGTTTGACGAACAGCTTCAATGGCGAAGCCGCCCCAACCGGAGCCGATTTCCAAAACGTGATCGTCTTTTTGTATTTTTGCTTTTTGAATAAGAGCATCGATCTTGTTTTGCTGCGCCTGTTCTAATGTATCATCGGGATGATTGTAGATGGCGCAGGAGTACATCATGTTGGAGTCGAGAAACGACTGATAGAGATCGTTGCTTAAGTCATAATGGGCATGGATATTTTCGCGGCTGCCCCGAAGGGTGTTTCGATGCATGAGGTTGAACATTCGATTTTTCAAGCGGCCCAACCATGCCCAGCGGAGAGAGAAATTTTCCAGATGGGGATGATTGTCAATTAATGTGGTTAACAGCTGTGTTACATTTTCGCTATCCCAATCGCCTTCTACATAGGCTTCACCAAAACCAACATCGCCATGAAGCGCCACCCGTTTGAAGAAATTGTAATTTCGAATATTCAATTGAGCTGGATTGTTTGATGCGGCGTTACCAAATGTGATGGTTTGACGGCCGGGTAAGGTCATTTGGATGGCGCCGGTTTTTATGTTGCCGAGGAAACGAATGACCAGCTTCATGTACATGCTTTGAGTCCATGTGGGGTGGGCGACCCGAATGGTGCCGGTATGGACTGGGTTGGGTTTGGTGACAATATCAAGATGCT
>CAZEZQ010000843.1:0-3100 GCA_964516245.1 uncultured bacterium
TTGGGAGGGCGAGGCTCCCGCCGAGCCAGTTGCTTCCATTATTGGGAGGGCGAGGATCCCACTGAGCCAGTTGCTTCCATTATTGGGAGGGCGAGGCTCCCGCCGAGCCAGTTGCTTCCATTATTAGGAGGGCGAGGCTCCCGCCGAGCCGCGAATGCTTCACACATGAACATTCAACCCAACCAATTCAATCAAACATTACCATTCGTCCAACAGAATGGCAGGGCCAAGCTATGCCTACACCGATTCTGAAATCACATACGGTTCGCGGTACTCGCGTTTCACCAAAGGGTTGGCGATTTGGCTGTGTTCACCGGTGAAGGTTTCAGATTTGGCATCATAATGCAGCTGCCGGCTGCCGCTGCGCAGCGAAACACTGGCGAGATGAATCAAATTGGCGCTGTGATGCCCAATCTCGATATCGGCGTTGGGACGTTTGCGGCTTTTGATGCACTCCAAAAAGTTTTCTTTATGCGGGTCGGGGCTCAAAAGATCAGGGAAACGCCCGTATTCCTGATCCACCACTTCGCCATCCTGGCTAAACACCTGCCAGCCTCCGCCGTGGCGGCCCATCATCATCATGCCTTTTGTCCCGTAGAGTTCAATGCGGGTGGCGCTTTGCATCCACGAGGGAAATTTGTCTTCACCGCGAACATCGTATGGAGTCTTCTTCATATAATCGGTCCATTGCGAAAGTTCAAAAGTCATCAACAGGTCGTCATCAAATTCATAGGTGGTCACCAATGTATCCGGCACTTCACGGTCATCATCAAACGCAAGATTCCCGCCGGACGAATGCACCGCTCGGGGAGCATCACGGCCAATCAACCAACGGGCAAGATCCAATTGATGCGCACCGTCATCCGCCAAGTCACCGGCAGTGAATCGCCAGAACATTTTCCAATCATCGGTAACACCCTCGAAATAATCCATCCAAGAAGCGGGCCCCAGCCAGATGTCATAATCGATCCCATCAGGGATATCGGTTTTCGGGCCTTTGTGATAAGGTCGTCCGGGCTTCATATTAAACACTTTGGCGAGATGAATGTTGCCCAACTTGCCACTGCGAATATAATCCACCGCTTTGCAGTTGTATTCCGCACTGCGGTTTTGAGTGCCGCATTGCACAACACAATTGTATTTGCGGGCGGCTTCCACCATCATGCGCCCTTCCCAAATGTTGTGCGAGATGGGCTTTTCAACATAAACATCCTTCCCCGCCTGGCAGGCGAAAACGGTGGCAGGGCCATGCCAGTGGTCGGGTGTGGCAATGGTGACGGCATCGATGTCAGGGTCGTTAAACACTTTCTCCATCTCGCGTTCGACCTTCGGTTTCTTGCCCCGCGCGTTTTGAATAAAATCCGAGACATCATCGATGTTGTTTTTGACTTGGTTGCAATCGCAAAGAATTTTAATATCGACATGGTCGAACTTGATAAATCCTTTCAGCAGGCTGGTATTGCGTCCACCAATACCGATTCCGGCCAACACAATACGCTCATTGGCCCCCATCACCCGCTTGGCATTCAATGCGGTGAGAGCCGTACCGGCGGCATAACTCGATGTTTTCAAAAAATCCCGGCGTTTCATCATCAAAGATTCTCCCCAAAGTTTTTCATCTTTTTATCTATTATTCATATTCAAGAGAGGAGATAAAGAGAGCCTTCGAAAGGTTTCACGATAAAGTCTCTAACGCCCAGTTTCACTGCTTCCATCACATTGGTTTGCTGGCCGATGGCGCTGCGCATGATGATTTTGGCTTCAGCGTCAAAATGAAACCGGCCAAATACTTTCATTCTTTTCCAGTTTATTCCCGATGGTTAATTCCCGCCGATTCAAAGGTCGCCATATTGTTGTAGATAGATGCGGCGGCATCCAGCAGGGGCAGAGCAAGCAAAGCGCCGCTGGCCTCGCCCAGCCGCATTTGCAAATCAAGCAGCGGTTTCTTCTGCAAATGCTCAAGAAGCAATGCATGGCCCGGCTCCGTAGAAACATGCGAGGCAATTAGAGCGGGTTTTACGTCCTCTGATAACATCGCGGCCACAGCCGCAGCTGCAGTGCTAATAAATCCATCCAACACCACAACGCCATGATGGCTGCTGGCTTGAATGATCCCCCCGGCAATCGCAGCCAGCTCAAGCCCCCCAACATGCTGCAGAATAGTAACTCCATTGGCCATGTTGGCTTGATGCAGCGATAAGGCCCGTTCAATCACAGCGGCTTTTCTTTGCATGCCACTTTCATCTAGCCCAGTGCCCGGCCCTACAACATCACGAACAGGGCATTTCAAAATCTGAGCCGCCGCCGCCGCTGCCGAGGTGGTGTTGCCAATGCCCATCTCACCAAAACAAAAAACCTTGCTGCCTGCAGCCATTTCGCCTGCAACGGCATCGCTGCCCACTTTCATCGCCTGTTTGACCTCGGTTATCGACATCGCCGGTTCTTTAGCAAAATTGGCAGTTCCCGCCCGTACGACAGACCGTGTGATGTTGGGAATCTCATCATGTGGACCGATGGTCCCCACATCGATAACGCGTAAACGGGCGTTGTAAAGTTTTGACAAAACACTAACACATGCGCCGCCGTTGGCCATGTTTTTTAGCATCTGTCCAGTAACAATTTGGGGATAAGGGCTGACCCCTTCTTCACAAACACCGTGATCCCCGGCAAACACCAACACCGAGCGCGGCTCGGTTTGGGGATGATGCTCCCCCTGAATGGCACAGAGTTCCGCGGCAAGTTCCTCAATACGCCCCAAACTGCGTGGAGGTTTGGTGAGTTGATCCAAATGCCGCCAGGCTGCATCAACAAAATGCTCTCGACCGTGATGATGCGAATGAGAATGATCATGCGAGTGATGATGATGAGTCATGCTTTAGCACCTACTAATATATCGATTTCATAAAGTATAGTAGGCTGGTGTTATTATATCGAGAAGTGAGGATAGTATTCCACAAAGTTGGTTTTGATAAATTCAAATTTCAGTTTACAAACAAAACCCCCAATCCGGTTTAAGAATTGGGGCTTTTTGAAGGATTCATCCCGGACGATTCGGCAAAAAGTCTTTTTTGGAGCGCAGGCGTCCTCGCCTGCAACAATA
>CAZEZQ010000844.1:0-3100 GCA_964516245.1 uncultured bacterium
TGCTGATATCTACGCTCGTTACCCTCATCTTCAAAATAAGAATTCTCTTGATGGGACAACACTAAAAATAGCCATTGTTGAACAAGATGTGGTTGATCCACACCAATTTGAAGATTTTGCAATTTTGATCTCTGTTCAATCGGATGGTTCGATTCGATGGATGTACAATGAAGCGAAATTAGATAAAGCGTATATTGAAAAATTATATAATCAGTTCAACCAATTCGTAAACAAAATAAACAGTGCTCCAAATACTCCTTTAAACAAAATCTCGCTAATTACTCCAGAAGAAGAAAATTGGTTGTTGCATGAATTCAATTCTACTCACGAAGAGCTTGATATCAATCAATGTATCCACCATCTATTTGAAAAAACCGTAGAAAAATGTCCAAACAAAACGGCCGTAATATGTCAAGGATATTCAATATCGTTTGAGGAACTTAATCGAAAAGCCAACCATTTAGCCTCACATTTGAACTCTCTTGGGGTGATTCCTGATCAATTGGTCGGAGTCCATTTGGACAGATCAATCGATATGGTGGTAGCTATCCTTGCAACTTTGAAGGCAGGAGCCGCTTATTTACCTCTGGATCCGGCCTTCCCTCCTTCCCGAATAAATTTAATTATAAAAGATTCCAACACACAAATTGTTTTAACACAATCAAAATATATGGACCGATTTGTTGAGCAAGTGAGGTTTCCAATAAACCTAGAACAGGCTCTTGATGATAAAGAAGCATCCCTTACTGAAAATGAAAATCGGTTGGTTAATCCAGAGAATTTGGCGTATGTCATGTATACTTCCGGTTCAACTGGAATTCCCAAAGGAGTAATGGTTGAACACAGGAATGTTATCAATTTCTTTTATGGAATGGATCAAAAAATCGAATATGATTCTCCTGGAACTTGGTTGGCTGTAACAAGTTTGTCATTTGATATCTCTGTGTTGGAATTATTATGGACTTTAACTAGAGGGTTCAAAGTGGTCTTATCAACTCACTCTCCCTCTCAATCGGTGAGAAGCAGCCAGTCTGATGTCACACAAAACATTGATTTCAGTTTGTTTTATTTTGCTAGTGATGAATCAAGTACTGATCAAAATAAATATCAGCTTCTCTTTGAAGGAGCAGAATTCGCCGACCAACATGGATTTTCTGCCATTTGGGTCCCTGAACGACATTTCCATGCCTTTGGTGGGTTATATCCAAATCCTTCGATTTTGGCAGCAGCGATTGCGGCACGCACAAAAAATGTAAAAATCCGAGCTGGCAGCGTTGTATTTCCACTTCATCATACTGTGCGCGTTGCCGAAGAATGGTCTGTAGTGGATAACATCTCCCATGGTCGAGTAGGAATATCCGCCGCGGCCGGATGGCATGCGAATGATTTTGTCATCAAACCTGAAAACTTTGATCAGCGCAAAGATTTTATGTTTCAACAAATCAATGAATTGCGCGCTCTGTGGCGTGGAGATGCAGTTGAATTCAAAAATCCTCATAATGAAATGGTGCCGACAAAAATTCTTCCGCGTCCTATCCAAGAAGACATACCCATATGGATCACAGCTGCAGGAAATCCACAAACGTTTGAACAAGCAGGGGAAATGGGTGCTTCAATTCTGACCCATTTGCTTGGACAAGATTTGGAAACATTATCCAATAAAATCAAAAAGTATCGCCAAAAATGGAGAGAATGCGGACATCCTGGCGAAGGCCATGTCACACTGATGCTGCATACGTTTATTGGTACCGATAAAGATCAAGTTCGTGAAATTGTTCGAGAACCTATGAAAGATTATTTACGCAGTGCAATGAGTCTTATAAAGCATAATGCTTGGTCTTTTCCAACAGTGGCTGAAAAACTTCAGAACAATGGGGAAGATGTTGATGCAGCCATGAAAGAGTTGAGTCCAGAAGAAAATGAGGCTCTCTTGGATTATTCTTTCGAGCGCTATTTTGAAAACAATGGTTTATTTGGAACTCCTGAAACATGTGTAAAGAACATCGAAAAATTGAAACAAATTGGCGTGAATGAAGTGGCTTGTTTAATTGATTTTGGTGTAGACAAAGATCTCATTCTATCTAGTTTTGAACAATTGAACAAACTGAAAGAAATAACCCAATCTGGAACAGAAACAAAAAAATCTCAGCCAGAAGAGCCATTAGCCGCATTGATTACAAACTATGATGTAACTCATTTGCAATGCACTCCCGCACAGGCAAAAATTTTGCTTGCTGATGAAGAGACAAAAGAAGCCTTATCGAATCTAAAACAGATTTTAATTGGGGGTGAAGCGTTTCCTGCCTCTTTGGTTTCTGAATTATCCCAGATCATTCCCAAAGAACGAATTCTCAATATGTATGGGCCAACAGAAACCACAATTTGGTCTTCTGTTAAAGCAATACAAAGTGAAACCGAAGCTCCTTCAATTGGCTGTCCTATCTTAAACACTCAATTTTATATTCTAGATCGATTTGGACAGCAATCACCCATTGGAACCTCCGGTGAATTATACATTGGAGGCGGAGGGGTTGTTCGTGGATATTTAAATCGACCCGAACTGAATGAAGAACGTTTTCTAACAAATCCTTTCTCGCACAATGGCAATTTACGAATGTATCGTACAGGAGATTTAGTGAAAATGAATGAAAATGGAGAAGTTGAATACATTAGCCGTATTGATCATCAAGTAAAATTGCGTGGTTATCGCATCGAATTGGGTGAGATTGAAGCGATTTTGAAACAACAACCCCAAGTCAAAGACGCTGTTGTAGCGTTACAAGAGGACGAAGAAGAAACAAAAAAACTTGTTGCTTACATTATCCCAGAATCGGGCCAAAATCCAACTACCGAATATCTTCAGAATCAATTAAAAGTTCATTTACCTCAATATATGATTCCCAATCATTTTATGCTGCTAGAGCAATTTCCACTTACCCCCAATGGAAAATTGAATCGTAAGTTGCTCCCTAAACCCAACGCACAAAATGTATTAGCACAAGTTGAAGAAAATGAATTTGTTGAAGCAGAAAATGAAATTGAACTTAGGATGGTAGAGATATGGAAAGATGTATTGAAAATTCCTCATGTGAGTGTAAAC
>CAZEZQ010000845.1:0-3100 GCA_964516245.1 uncultured bacterium
ATGCCGGCCCGCGCAATTCGGCCAATCGATTGCAGGCGAGCGAACCAAGCGGCAATCATTATGTGCAAGCGTATTCATCCAATGATTCAGTTGAACTGAAAACGATTGTGGAAAACGAAAGTGACCGGATTTTGGTGAAGCATGGCAAGCATTCACTCGATGGCCGGGATGAGCGCTATGTGTTTGTCGTTCGTGTTGAAGTGCAATCGGGCACGCTTCAAACAGGGGATAAAATTCGTGTGGTGTATGGAGACCGTTCAGGAGGCAGCGTGGGTTACCGCGCGGGTGCGGTTTCGACTCATCCTTTGCCCATATTGATGGCTGTCGATTTTGACGGTGACAAGAAATATCAAATGTTGGAGACCTCAGCCACAATCGAAATCCGGCCCGGCGCCGCAGTCGAGATAATGCTGCACTTGCCTTCGCAGGGAGTATTGAATGAGCAAATAAAAGGCTTGATCTCTCTTGTAGATAAAGAAGACAATGGGGTGCACCATGCAGCCTCTGTCAATCTATCATTGCTTACAGGGAATGCGGAATTCCCTGAAACCGTGAGAATCCCACCCAGGCAGGGCTATGCATTGTTTGCCATTACACCCACCAGCCAATCTCCCTTGCGCTTAAAAGCCCGTACACGCGGTTATCCTTTAGAAGTCCATTCCAACCCATCTCGTATTACTGCCACAGAGCCTGAAATGAAAATTTATTGGGGCGATCTGCATTCACACAGCCATTACAGTTGGGATGGAGTGGGCTACGGCAATTTCGATTATGCGCGCTGCATTTCCGGTTTGGATTTTTACACCATGACCGATCATGCCATCAGCCCTACCGACACCCATACTCGTGGTTTGGGTCCGCATGTGTGGGAAGAGTATATTGAACTGGTTGATGAGCATCATGATCCACCCCATTTTGTCACACTGCATGCCTACGAATGTTCGCTGGGCAGTCCCTACGGCCATCACAATGTGTTCTTTCGCGGCGAGCCGGGCGCGCTGGTTCCCAACACTGGCAACACCTTACAGAAATTGTGGGAGGCGTTGGCCGAGGGCCAGGCGCTCACCATCCCCCATCACACCGGCAAGTTTCCATCCGGGATCGATCTAACCATCCAAAATGATGAACTACGCCGCAACATCGAAATCTATTCCGGCCACGGTTCAAGTGAAGTTTACGACCCCGAACATCCATTGGCATTTGAACAAAGTTTGTTTACTTCGGATGCGAGAAGTTTGAAAGACCCCAGCTATGCGCAAGATGCCTGGCGCCAGAGCATCCATCTTTCCAGCATTGCTTCATCTGACGATCACCGCGCTCATCCCGGCCAGCCCCACTACGGCTTGGCGGCGGTGAAAGCTCCTGAACTCAGCCGCGAAGCCATTTTCGACGGCTTATATAATCGAACCACCTACGCCACCAGTGGAGCGAAAATCATTCTTGATTTTACTTTGAATGGCGAACGGCAAGGACGCATTCTAACAGCCGAGGGAACTCCTGAATTTGAAATCACAGCGTTGGGAACCGACACCATCGAGTGGGTAGAACTGCTTCGCAATTCACAAGGTGACGACTCATTCGAAGTGATCAAGCGTTGGATGCCAAATGCGATGGATTTTCAAGAAATCTTTCGCGATAGCAACTACAAACCGGGAAACGTCTATTATGTGCGTTTAAATCAAGTGAATCAGATACGCGGACGCGCGGTATATGCCTGGTCGTCTCCCATTTGGACAAGAAAATAACCGGAAAGGAATTCTTGGCATGAAACCGATGCGAATTCTCCTTCTTTTGATAGCGCTAACAATATTAACATCAAATATTACCTGCGCTGAACAGATTCAAAATTCAATTTCCTGCATGAAAACTTGTTGTGCTTGATTTGGATATTTAGCAAATAGCCTATTTTTTGATGCAAAAATTTTTGTTGTGCATCTTAGCCTCGCATAAGATAATTGAAACGCAAAACCGATTCGCCAAAATTGTTTGTTTGTATACAACTTAATTTTTGATATTCTGTTTTAATACAATTTGCTTATTTGAATTCGTATTTTATTGAGAATTTTGCCCAACTTGCCCAAATTTTTCCAATATTTCCTCTTGAAATTTTCTTATGGGTTATTATCATTACCATTGTTATTAAGTATACATTCCATATTTTGTGGTGTTTACTCTCCATCTACTGACTATAGTAGGTCAATCAAAATAAAGCAAAATCTTTAAAAAGGAGATTCTCTATGCGATGGATACATGTATCCGTTTGTGCATTTATGATTTGCACGATTGCTGCCAGTGTTCATGCGGTGGTTCGTGATCTGCAGTTGGACCGACATTGGGTCAAAAAATCGGACGCGATCGTTCTGGGGAAAGTGGTTGATGTAAGTTACAAATCGTCTGAACCCTCAGAGAGACAGCAGATTCCTGTGCCGCATACCTTTGTAACCATACAGGTGGAGGGTGCGTTCAAAGGAAATTTGAAAATTTCCGACAATACGTTAACCCTTCGCTTTCAAGGAGGTCCCAGTAACGATGGGCGCTTGATGGTCATCCGGGGCGCTCCCTTGTTCGATGTAGGAGACCGGGGTGTGTTTTTTATTGAAGACAACGGAAGTGATATGATTCCACTCATTGGCTGGCGTCAAGGATTTATCCGAATCTTGGAAGAAGGGGAATTGATTCTCAATGATTTGGGCAGCGATTTTCTGCTTTCGAATGATCCTATTTTGGCATCACAAATCCATCCACGTGACATATTGAATTATAACCAATTGGCTTCGACCTTGACTCAGCAAAAGCGTCCCATCGATCAAACCATTTGGAACGAGCTCAGCCCCGTCACACGCCAATTGATCGAAAATCCAGAATCCCTGGCGAATATGGATCCCCGCGCCTTGACTTTTGAAATGACCAGCAAAACGGCAGCGGTCGTCAGCGAACATCCAGGTTTCCAAGAGCGCGATCCGCAAGAATTCTATCAACAAATTCTCCCGGTCCAATACCGCGCGCAAGCGCACAACATTGCACAGGCCATGATTTTGCGTGATTTGAATCAAATGTTGATGAAAATAATGAAAATGAAAACAATGAAGAAGATGAAAAA
>CAZEZQ010000846.1:0-3094 GCA_964516245.1 uncultured bacterium
GTGTGTGAAGCAAAGTTTATTCGATCAGCCCGGCTCGGCGGGAGCCTCGCCCTCCCGTGACGGCAATAGCTTTGCAGGCAGGATGCCTGCATCACAAAAGGCAGGCGTGGACGCCTACCAAGGTGCGTCAATGATCTGTGCTTCAAAATGTTATTGCCGTTATCCTGAGTATCCTGTGCATCCGGATTCAGACAATCCGTTGTTGCCGTGATCCTGAGTATCCTATGCACCCTGGCTATCCCAATTCTGAAAATGAACTTCAAAAAGTTTTATACTCGCTTTGTTTGTTATTGATCACGATCAAACTATATTGCCTCTTAGAATGGTATTGTATATAATACCCAAAAAATGGATACAGCTCAGATCGTCATTGATACGAATGTTTTACTTTCCGGATTATGTTCTCGGCGTGGAGCCTCATTTCAAGTCCTATCGCTGATTGGTTCGGGTAAATTTGAGGTGAATCTATCTGTGCCATTGGTGATTGAGTATGAAGACGTATTGCATAGGTTTTTGAACGATATACCACATTCGTGGGAAGAAATTGATGCTGTTCTGAATTATATATGTCTTGAATCGCGGCGGCACAAGATTTTCTACTTGTGGAGGCCATATCTGAGCGATGCGAAGGATGATATGGTATTGGAATTGGCGGTTGCTGCCGGGTGTGAGTATATTGTAACCTTTAATTTGAGAGACTTTGATGGCATTGATCGGTTTGGAATCAAAGCGATCACTCCTAAGGATTTCCTTAGGAGGATTGGAGAAATGAAATGAGCACATTAAGTATTCGGCTTCCAGAGTCATTGCACAAGCGTGTTCGGGAACTCGCGAAGGATGAAGGGGTCTCTATTAATCAATTTGTCTCCACGGCGGTTGCCGAGAAACTCTCGGCGCTGATGACCGAAGACTACCTGAACGAGAAGGCAAAGAAGGGAGACCGAAAGAAATTTGAGGCCGCACTTTCACGTGTGCCCGATGTTGAGCCTGAAGAGGAGGAAGACCGGATTTAATGGCTTTGGACAGAATTGAAAAAATAGTCAATGTTGATAGATTTCAAATCGGGTTTGCAGATTCGGACGTATTCGCACGTTGTGAATATGCGTTTGTTTGCATGTGAAGCAAAAGTGGTTCGATCAAACCGGCTCGGCGGGAGCACGCCACAGCGCATTTTCAACCTCGCCCTCCCGCGATGGCAATAGCTTTGCAGGAAGAATGCCTGCATCACAAGGCAGGCGGGTGCGTTTGCGATCCAAAAAGTCGATGCCTTGATCCTGAGTATCCTGTGCATCCTGGGTATCCTGATTCAGACAGAAAACCGTATAAACGTATAAACCCGCAAGATTGCCAACTCCCATCTTTCCATTTGGCATCCTTACTTGGCATTCTTGGCACATGAGCTGCGCTATATGCTCAATAGCACCCATTTTACCTGGAGGAAGTGGAAAAAATGTCCGATCGATTTATTCCTATTCGGCAATATGTTCCACCATCACAAACTCTTACACCCAAAACGTATTCACTTGGAGAAAACAAGAATCCAGGTGATTTGTCTTTTCAGGCGACGTTGAACCGCCAACAGATGACACAGGCACAATTGAAATCCATGCAATCGCCAACGGGCCGGTCGCAATCGGTCACGCGTGCAGGAGTGAAGTCCATGCCCGCGATGCCCTCCGCGCCGAATTTGCAATCTTTGGCGCAATCCAGCGACATGCCACCTGAGGTGAGGGAGATGATGAAAAACGCTCCCGCACAGGTCCCCCAGGGTGAGGATCTCTATAAGACCATGGTGCGGAACGCGCAGCAATATCAAGAAATGAAAAGCCAAGGCGCTTCCAAACAGCCCGCAAGCAATAATTCATTGTTGAATGCTTCTCAAAAAGCAAATCCCGAACAAAAGATGCAGCATACTCCGTCATTTTCCGGGTTTGATGTGAATGAAGTGCAGCCTCAGCCGATCAATGCCGATTTAATGGGCGGGCAGAGCCAGAATGCCAATGGGGCTCCAGACTCATTTCATTCGGCTTTATCGGGATCACCCATTGAAATGGAGCCGGTAGAAAAATCGGGATCGTTAAAACCAGCCATCCATGAAACGCAGAATAAAGTCTCTTCGTTAAACCCGAAAGCGATATCAAATCGAGGATTACTGTCTAACAAAGCCGAATCAAACAATAATTCAGAAGAGCAAAATAGTTCATCTGTAGAAAAGGGACCTACCGAGAGTTTCTTCTCGTTCTTCAAGAATGTGGCCAGCGCCATGACTCTAGGTTTTTATCAACCCAACGGACAAGAGGCGCCGACAGGGGCAATGCGGGTGGTTGATCCGTTCAAGAAACTATTTTGGAATGCCCCCAAGAGTATTCTCTATGACACCCCTTCCAGCCTGGCGCGCTCGATTGGCGAGAGTAAAGGGGAAAAATCCAAGAGCTATGAATCAAGCAGCACCAAGCGTGTGGCCGCTGCCGAAGTGGCTGAAAGCCAATCATATACACGTTCCAGCCACTCATCTTCTAAACCCTGGCTGAACCGTCATGGCTGAGCGTTTTCTATCTATGTGGGAGCGACTTGGCTTAGATCAATGAAGTGAAGTGGAAGACTTTTCAAGGTTCGATAATGCGGGTCGGTGGTGACAAAGAGTTCACATTCATATTCAACGGCGAATGCGACGTGTACTGCATCCATTCCTTTCAGTTGATCTGATTGTGCAATGCGTAACGCTTTATCGAATACATCTCCAAAAGTTTTGAGATGATGTAGGTGTAGAAAAAAGGTGTTGTATGAATCAATTAAGTCTTGCCGGTTTTTTTGGCGTGGTTTTGAAAGCACTTCAAGTAGAACTGCACCTGAAATACTGAAATTCCAATTTGAATTACGCAATTGTTGAATGTGTTTGTTTATTAGTAAACGGTATTCAGGAAGTCCTTCAGCTCGTGCAATCCATACTGATGATTCGATATAAGCACTATTCATTCGCTTTTTCGAAAACCATGAAGGTCTCGTAAAATTTCCTCATGGGTCTTTCGAGGAATATCTAACTTGTCAAATTCTTGAAGAGCTTTTTCCATTGACTCCCAACTACCATCACCCA
>CAZEZQ010000847.1:0-3093 GCA_964516245.1 uncultured bacterium
GCATTCACGGTTCGATCTTGCGCCCTAATAAACGCATCATTCGTTTGTATACTTGAAAACTAAACCGGTTTTCCAACTGGTCGCGCCAGCGGTGCGCCTCGGTCATGGCCGCCACTGTTTTGGCATAGGTCTCTTCCCACAATTGCACGCTCTTTTCCAATCGGTGAATATATTCAAACGAACCAGAAAACTCAATTGCAGAACTCCCCGTTTCATCATTGCGACTTTCTTCAAATTGCTCAGTCTCTTGAAGGGTTGCCCGCTGTAGATTTTTATCCAACTGCAACAAGCCAGAAACCACCACATGATGAAAATCAACTTCTGCAGCAAGTTCTTCTTCGCGCTCTGTTTCAATCATAGAGAGGTCTAGTGCTTCTTCCGCGTCGAAAATATGCAAAACAATCTTCCGGTAAGATGGTGGTTTGAATTCATGAATATACAAATGTTCCTGATAAAACTCATCCAAGCGTTCGGCTAAATCCAAACCGCCCGGTGTGGCTTCGAGCAAAAGATCCAACAACTGCAAATACACCCAACGGTGGATCGCTCCCACATCAAACACCACTGCTTGCCCGCCGTACGATCGCACATGCTCAACTAGGGTGTTTTCATCTGGAAGTGGAAATTGCGAATGCTCGCTTAACCAAGGGTGCGCTTTCTGATGCAAGCCGTAATACACCTCTGATACATGTTTTTCTGCCGCCTGCACCAATGGGTGCAGGTGGGGAAACGACAACACCAGCCCCTGCTTACTCACCCGCACCATTTCATCCAGCATGGTTTTTCGCCGATCGGGCGGCACATGTTCGAGAACATCCAACGAGACTGAAAAATCAAAGGTGGAATCTTGAAAGGGCAGCGCATTCCCCGAACCCTTCACCTGGTCGCCAGGCGCATCCACCAATGGATCACAAAGAACCCAATTGTGTTTGGGCAAAAAGCTTCGCATTCGCCCAGGATACCCCCCCACATCCAGAATATGGGCCCCTTCTTCTGAAAGCGCCCAGTTCAGTAGATGCTTTACCGTTTCGTGCCGCTGCCAGGAATCGAAGTTCAACATCGATGAAACTCTCCCGTTTCCATACCCGTCATAAATTCAACAAGTCGGTGGGCACTCCGACCGGCAAAGGAGAAGCCGAATAAAATCCTTCTGCATAGGTGGTTCCGATTTTCGCTCCTATGGTGCGGTTGTAGGCCTCAATCTGTTCTAAATAATTACTCGTACCCACATGGCGGTATCCCTCCGGCAGTTTCACATCGACAAACTGGCTTTTATAGGCCCGCATTGCTTCTTTCTTACGCTGAAATTGTTCAGAAATATCGACCGCGAAAGAGATTTCGCGCATCTCGTGGATAAAGTAATACCAGCAATGCCGGGGCGAAAAGGCGGGGAAATCCAATTCGAGTTTGGGCAGCCGCGCCAAAAAGAAAGCCGCCTGAACGACCTTCGCGGCCGCCTGGTGATCGGGATGCGGGTCGAAAGGTGGACACACAAACAAAAGAGGACTGCAAAATTCACGAATTACGTTGGCTGCTTTCAATCGGTTCTCATGGGTATCGGCAATTTGCCCATCGCCCAGATTGAGATTGCTTCGGTAGTGCAATCCCAACACCCGTGTGGCTTCTGCTGCCTCTTCGGCGCGAATGTCGGCGGTGCCTTTGCTGCCCAATTCGCCTCGGGTGAGATCAACCACACCCACTTTCTTACCCCGTGCAATCATTTTGAGGATCGTGCCCCCCATCGCCAGTTCAGCATCGTCAGGATGGGGCGCAAACACCAGCGCATCCAATAGAAGTTTGTCGTTCATAATTTCTTTCCTATGCGGGGGGCCATCTGTGAAACCAACAAGCAATCTGATATCCTATTTTGAATCAAGCCGCAGCACAACCAGACCATATAAGGGAACTATAAAAGCGAGGAAAAATCATGGTATACCGGATTGGATTAATTGGGATTGAAGGACACGAAAATTATACGCTGGGCGCGATGGAAGACATGCCCAACACTATGCTTGCCGCCATCACTACGAACAACACCCGCGGTGTGGAACAATTTCAACGGAAATTCGACAAACTTTCTTTTGAAAACACCAAGATTTATGAGAATCATGAAGAGATGCTCGAGAAAGAAAATCTCGACATCGTCAGCGTATATACCCATCACGGCAGCCGGGCTGAGTGCATTATCGATGCCGCCAAATCGGGTGCGGCCGTTTATACTGAAAAACCCCTCAGCCGCACGCTCGACGAACTCGAAGAAGTGAAACAAGCCGTCGAACAGAATGGCACACACCTCACCATGATGCTCAACCTGCGCTTTCATGGCGCATTTATGAAAATACGTGAGCTCATTCAAAAGGGCGCCATCGGCGAAGTGACCCAGGCCACCGCACAGAAATCATACAAACTCGGCAGCCGGGCAAAGTGGATGCGCGATTCGGATACCTTTGCCGGTATTATCCCTTTTATCGCTTGCCATGCGCTTGATCTGATTCTCTGGTGTGGCGGATTGGAATTCGTCAAAGGATCAGCCTTTGAGAATACAGTGGGGCGGCCCGAACTCAATGATTTTCGCAACACCGCCAGCGTGATCACCCTTGCCAAAAATGGCGCGACTTGCTCAACCCGGCTGGATTTCTGCCGGCCCATGGTTGCGGAATCGTGGGGGGACGACCGGTTGCGATTCGCCGGTGTAGAAGGCATTATCGAATATCAACACGGGAAGTTAACTCTGCTAAATACAGGCAACAAATTGCATGAAGTTGACTACGGAGCGGGGATGTCGCAATTCAAAAATTTCATCGCCTCTATCGAAGGCCGGGAAGAGCTGGTGATCCCCTTTCATGAATGCCATCGCATTACTGAAGTGTGCCTTAAACTACACAACGCAGCCCAAACTCAACAAATAATCGATTTGTAAAACAATGAATGTTGTTTCAACAGAAGTACTCATTAGCATTTCGTATTAGCCCATTTGGAGCGCAGGCGTCCCGCCTGCATTTATGTTTTGCGAAAGCATTTCACTTTATCTACATTTTGTGCAGGCGGGACGCCTGCGCTGCAACAAATACTTTTTGCTATACTGTCCTGCGT
>CAZEZQ010000848.1:0-2808 GCA_964516245.1 uncultured bacterium
GCGAAATAGTAAGCATCCTTTCTGTCTTCACGCCAGTAGTTTTCATAATTGTCATTTGTGAGCAACATCATATCAAAACCTCCAGAGGCAAAAAAATGTGTAGTCGAAGCATTTCCCCAATCATATGTAGACTCGATACCCGGATCCCAATCTCCTCCAATTTGACCATCAATAAATAATCGAATGTCAAACCCTTTCCAGTCAGCGCCAATTGAAAAATTGTAGAAAAGATCAGGAATGGTATTTCCAATCACACTCCAATCGCCATGGTCATCCAGTTTCCACTCTCCGAAGTCAATTTTACCATCTCCATTGATGTCTTTGTAGGCAATACTTCCCTCTCTGACCATGTTATATGTAGTGGTTACTTTGTCAAAGTTCAACTTATAATACGCTGCAACATCTTCGGGTGATGACAATATTTTATCAGTTGTCAATCCCCATATTTCCCCCCACTTCTGTCCTTTGTAATATACTTCCCCCGTATTTATACCATCTATGGTTCCGTCTGGATTGTAGTATTCAGTAACTTCAGCACTATATCTATTTAAGTTTAAACTGATATTATAGCCTACTTCACCTATTTTATCTCTCCAAGAGAAACTCATATCAAAACCTTTAGTGGTTAATTCGGTATTGTTTTCTCTTGGCATCTCAGCACCTAATACATCTGGTTTGGGAGGAGCCGGTCCTACCATATCTTTGGTGACCTGATGATACCAGTCAAAAGTAAAGTTCAACCTTCTATCTAACATAGAAATATCAGTTCCTAATACAAGTTTTTGTGGCTTTTCCCACGTCAGGTCCGAATTAACCAACTCAGGAACAGGCAACTGAGGTATTCTTTGTCCATTAATATAATATGTCCTCATACTACCCTGAACTGTACTCATTGGATAGATTCTATCGACATTAGAATTTCCCTGAACACCATAGGAGGTCCTAAATTTCCAGGCACTAATCAAACCTTCATCAATTGAAAAGAAATCCTCTTTCTGAATATTCCATCCTGCTGAAATACCCCAAAAAGTGCCCCATCTGCTATCTTTGGCAAAACGGGAAGAAGCAGCCTCCCGAATATTTAATTCTAACAAATACTTTTCCGAAAAATTATAATTAAGCCTTCCGAAATAGCCCAAAGTACTCCATTCACTGACTTCATCTGTCAAATCAACTGTTTTATCAACAGCAAAATTAAACGATGGCACAGGTATAATCATCCCTCCTCTGGCTGCTTCAATTCCCAGGAAATAATCCTCTTCAGCTTGCATCCCCACCAATAAGGAAAAATGATGATTAGTAATAGATTTTATGTAGTTCGCTGTTAAATCAAAGTTTTGATAAGTTGAAGATTGTACATTCCTTATGATCTGATCTTTTTGCCCCTGCCATCCAAACACAACCGGTCTGCCGTTCGATGCGTAAAAGAACGGATATTCCCGCGCAAATGTCTCATTATTCAAATCATAGTTTTTCCACGTATAATTACCTTTGATAATCAGGTCTTTTAATGGTGTTAGTGTAAGACTAAGTGTGTTGGTATAATTACGAACAGTTTCTTTGCTTCTCCCCCCATCTGCTAACTCGTTAAGTGACCCTCTTAAATAGTTTCCATTAGGATCTTTAACAGGAATTGTCGGGTGTAAATTGCCCGGGAATAAAAATCCTGAAGCCATAGGCAAATCTCTCTCAAAACTGGCAAACAGACTTTGAAAACCTATGTTAAACCAATCTGTTATGTCAGCATCAAAATGAGCATTCATTGTGTAGCGCTTCTCATTTTCGGTTACAATATGGCTTCGTAAACCGTCCCTGTTTTGGTATCCGAGGGACAGATAATAGGAAACTTTATCTGTGCCTCCTGATACATTAAAATCATAATTTTGGGTAGGTGCATTTTTTCGATGTAACTCTGTAAACCAATCCGTATTGGCAAATCCTTGTATCCATGGATAATAATCAGCTGCGTCAGTAACATTCATTCCCAGGAAATTATTCATGTAGCTTCCATCTTCAATTTTTGGTAAATCAGGATTATTCATACGTCGATCATATTCCGCAAACCACGCATCAGGGAAACCAAAATTCGGATCAACAATTCCAAATGTATTGATATTTAAGTCATTGAAGAATTCGGCATATTGTCTGCCATTAGATAACAGATCCCAATCAGAAATTGCAGTTCGCCACTGTATATTGTTCGAGAACGTGAATTGAGGTTTTGTCGATTTCTTACCACTTTTGGTAGTGATTAAAACAACACCATAAGGTGCTCGCGAACCATAAATAGCCGTTGATGCGGCATCTTTCAACACCGAAATACTCTCAATGTCATTTGGATTAATCATATCAGGATTAGTTTCAACTCCATCAACTAAAATCAAAGCACCTCCGCTGCTTCCGCTGCCTATAGTGTTTGGCCCATGTATATTCCACGATGAACTTGCGCCAATCTCTCCACTTGACGTGGAAATTTGCAAGCCTGGCACCAGGCCTGACAAAGATTCTGAAAGATTCACTATGGGACGATCTGCTAATTCCTCCGATAAAACTTGAGATACTGAACCCGTAAGATTTTCCTTTTTCTGAACACCGTATCCAACGACTACTACTTCTTCCAGCTGTCCAATATCCGGTTCAAGTGTAACATTGATCTCTGCCTGGTCTCCGACAGGAATTTCCTGTGATATATATCCAACAAATGAAAATTGTAAAGTATCTGTGGATAGGACTTCTAACTGGTAGTATCCCTCAATATCAGAGATTGTTCCTGTAGAAGGATCTGCAACTGACTGAATGGCAGCGCCC
>CAZEZQ010000848.1:2818-3090 GCA_964516245.1 uncultured bacterium
AAACAATCGGAAATAAAAAAACCAGGAGAATGATACATTTCTTTCTCATAACGAAATTAGTATAGGTTAGGCAATGTGTGAATTCCAAATTCTTTCATAATATGATCCTGCTCTTTTGCCTGATTAATATTGTATGGGCAAATCAACAGCCGTATCCCTCCACACCATGTAAAACTCCCTTAACGCCTCCCGGAATGCTTCATAATCACCCCGCGTTTCAAAAATCTGGGTATCATTCCAGAGCATATCCCGGTCATGCCCAAGCACCCTGG
>CAZEZQ010000849.1:0-3087 GCA_964516245.1 uncultured bacterium
CTTGTAGTCTTGTAGTCTTGTAGTCTTGTAGTCTTGTAGTCTTGTAGTCTTGTAGTCTTGTAGGATGGGCTAAAAGCGAATTTGTTGTTCAAAATTCGCGTAGCCCATCTGCAAGGTATTAGCGTGTTGCGTTTTCAATATGCTGCGAAACCTCAGCTGGCGCTTGCTGGCCGAGTTCGCTCATTTCTCCGCCGATGCCATACAAATACTTCTCACCTCGAATGAAGATTTGATTGTCTTGAAACGCGGGTGTTGCCAACACTCTGTCGTGAATGACCGGCTTTTGTTCGGCTTCTTCAATTTCATTGGCCGCTTTCACCCGGTAGGTGGTCCCTTCTTCGCTGATCATGTAAATCCATTCCCCCACCAGGGTGGGTGAGGCCATGAACATATCGCCTGTATCATGCTCCCAAAGCAACTCGCTGGTTTCAATCGAATGGCATGCCAGATATCCACCGGATAGCATAAAGAGAAACTTGCCATTGCTCACCGGGCTGGTGATTTCTGGCGCGGGGCAATCCAACCGCCATTCCAAATGAGACTCGGTCACATCTCCACGCCCGTCCGGGCGAATCGCGAATACCGCCGCACTCGATTGAATGGCAAACACCAATCCATTCGCGTAAATGGGCGAGGGGGCCAAATCCATCCCCAACAATTTTGCCCGCCATAGTTCTTTTCCATCGTCTGGATTATACGAGATTACCCACGATTCGGCGCAGGTAATTAGTTGTTTCTCAGTACCGGTGTCGATCACAATGGGTGTGGTCCACGAACTGCCCACATCCCGTTGGCTCTGCCATGCGACTTCGCCGCTGTCGCCTTCAAACGCGTAGAGAACCGAGTTCCCACTGCTTGGGGTCCCTTGATCGAATTGCACAATCACCTGGTGTTGATAGCAAAGCAGCGATGTGGCGTATCCATACATATTCTCTGGAACCCCAAGGTGTTTGGCCCACACCCGGTTCCCCTCAAAATCAAAAGCCCCAATCACACCGTCGGCAAAAATCGCATACACTCTCGAACCATCACAAGCCATGGTGGATGAGGCATAGCCGGTATCTTCAAATAAATTCAGTTCCTTGTCTGAAATCACTGGAACATCATTTAGCGACTTTTGCCATAAGAGATTGCCCGTACCGGTGGAATAACAATAAACCACTTTGTCATCTTCATTGCCGCCCGAAAGAAATACTCGGTCTCCCCATACGATGGGAGAATTGTTCCCCGGCAAGGGGATTTCTTTTTTCCATGAGATCCCTTCGCCAGTCTCTTCATTCCAATAAGTGGGGATACGGTCAGAATGAACGATGCCCAATCCCCCCGGCCCGCGAAAACGGGGCCAGTTGCTGCGAATTTCTTCCTGGGTGGGATAGGCGACCGTTTGTTCTTGCGCGCCTTGGGTTGCATCCAACGTAGGGAGGGTTCCACGGGTTCCATACGCGAAGGGCAACAGGCTCATCAATAGAATTATCCCTAATACACTCACTGCATATCTTGCGCGTTTGCTGTTAATGCCTTCGGTATCCACTTTGGGAACATTGGATTTCCGTCTGCGTGAAGGTTTGGGGAAAAAGATCAGCTGCTTCATGGAAAGCAGAAATATCACCACACCCAGCAACAACAGATATTTGCCCCGCTCGGCAAACGCCTTGCGCTCAAAGAATTCCTGCCGCAATTGCAAATCCAATTGGCGAATTTCTTCTTTGAGAGCTTCGTTTTTCGGGTTTTCACTCAGCAAATTTTTCATCTCCACCAGTTCCGCTGAGTAGATTCGCTCCTTTTCAGGAAGGCCAGATTGCATAGCAATTTGATTGGCCAGCATTAGCGCAGCCACTACCAGGGTGAAGACACCCGATACCACCGCAATGCCCTTAAACGTCGTTTGCCGGGGGATGTTTTTTAACAAATTCGATTGCAATATTTTCTTCATCTTATTTCTCATAGATTCAATGCAACAGATTAACTTGTGCTATGTTTTTGCAGCAATAAAGTTTGCTCTACCACTCCTCCCCCAAGTTTGGGGGAGGCTGGGAGGGGGCTGCGAAAGACACATTAACTCGATCAAACATTCACAACCCTCCCCTAACCCCTCCCAATCTTGGGAGGGGAATTTTTTTTCGCCTTCCCTATTACTTTCATTACATTCATCCGGCTTTCGCGGCTTTGATTTTACGGAAACGTTTTTTCTCCAATATGCAGGTGCAGTAACACCGCCCGCAGCCTACACATCCCGCCCGGTCGGCTTCATACACCTCACGTTTTCGAAATAGGGTCAGTGAGATCAACTTGCCGCTGAATATGATCCCCATGAATCCACCCAGCAGCCATCCCCCGAAAGTGAATTGCTCTTGGATCGAAGCCGCCCGTTCAAACAGCGTTTCTTTTGGCACGCCAGAATCGCGAAACGCCTGGCTCTCGTCGCTGATTTCTTCCACTTCATTGGCGTCTTCCATGGCAATGCGTTCTGCCAGTTGAACCGTAAAATGCGATTGGGAAAACAATGGACCAGAGAATGAAAACACCCAACCACAAAGCAACACAATCAATGGTGTTAGCGCAATGAATGCCGCCAATCGCCTTCGATCCACCGGGTCTGGGTGGGGCATATCTTCTGGGGTGGGTGAATTGATTGCATTGAATGGACAAGCGTTTTCACACGAATCGCATTTTACGCATTCATGTTCATCCGGCCCCACCGTAACCCGCCATTGGGAAAATTGCGAAAACAATTTCAAGATCACACTGTAGGGGCACAGATAGAGGCAATATGGCCGGCCCACGAACAGGCCGATGACCAATAACGATGTGCCTAACATGACGATATTCAAATGCCCGGAAAAGCGGAAAAACGAAACAAAGGGATCGTAATTGCAGATGATAAATGCGCTGCCCAATGCGGCGAACAAAACCGCTGTGCCCAAATAGAGGTAGGCCAGCATCCCCAAGGCATGATGCAGCCATTGCGGCACCCGGATGGGGCGAATCAATACCAAATCTTGAATGGCGCCCAAAGGGCATACGCCAGCGCAAAACACCCGGCCAAAAAAGAGAGTGAAAAAGAGCGGCAACAAAAAGAATACAGCG
>CAZEZQ010000850.1:0-3086 GCA_964516245.1 uncultured bacterium
AGAGCAAAACTCTTAACCCCCTCCTAACCTCCCCCATTTCATTGGGGGAGGAATGGAAAGATTATTCAATTTTTTTATAATTCACTTCATATGACTGACCAGATACATTCATTATACAGTGAATCACCAAGCCATATCTATAACACAAAAAATTTGAATGAGTTTGAAAGGAGAAAGCAGTGTACAACAGAGTTCTATTTCTTATCGTTTTACTCGGAGGGATTTTATTTGTTAACCCGTCTTACAGTGGTGATTTGTCATCATCGGCATTCATACCCTCTACAGATGACACCCGGTTTTCGGAGCAAATCAAAACACCTACACTCGGAATCTCATCTTCGCCAAGCATTTTTCGTTCCAATTGGATTCATGGAGTAAGCGGCAACCGCTTATTGTTTTTAACGGCACAATCCACTTGGTTGCAAAACCTCTTACTTCAAAACACCCAGATCGATGATACCATCACAAAGAAAAAAGAACCGGATGTGATTTACGTTCCCACGCCTCAAAAGGTGGTTGAAAAAATGCTGGAGTTGGCCCAGGTTCAAAAGAAAGATTTGCTTTACGATTTGGGTTGTGGAGACGGCCGGATCGTGGTAACAGCAGCCAAGAAATATGGCTGCAAGGCGGTTGGTTTCGATATTGATCCCGAACGCATCCAAGAAGCCACCGAAAATGTGAAAAAAAACCGGATGGAAGAATTGGTAGAGATCAAACAAAAGGATATTTTTGAGTTGGATTTGAAAGAGGCAAATGTAATCACCCTCTATTTGCTTGAGACATTGAATGTGAAATTGATTCCTCAATTGAACAAAATGAAACCCGGTTCACGGATTGTGTCTCATCAATTCGCTATGGGGGATATCAAACCCGACCGTGAAATTACAGTTCACGTGGGTGAAGAAGATGATATCGGACATAAGGTTTACTTATGGACCACCCCATTGAAAGCGAAAAAGTAGAGCAATGTAAATGAATTTCTTTCTTGAAAAAGAAATGCCCGGCGAGAGCCGGGCATTTTCATGTTCATCAATTTTAAAGATTAGTCATAGCATTCCCAATTGGTGGCATTGGATGTTGATTGCATGATGACAAAATCATCAAACACTCCAGTTCCATTCAGTTCACCTTCAGCATCCGTGTTGTGAGGCGTGTATGCAATGCCCAAAAACGCAGGATCTTCGACAACCAGTGTGCTATCAGGCAAAGCGCGATCCGCAGGTTCAGTGGCTTCGATCCAAGGCCCATCCATAGATTCTGCGGTCATGATTGCGAAAATATCTCCTACACGTTGTAAACGAACCCACCAGCCTTCAACTGCATCACTAACGACCGCGCGATTAGTGTTGTCTCCTTGTTCAAAGCGGAATTGAGCCCGAAGACCGTTTCCTCTTGAAAGCATAGAACTGACATATTTGGCATCGGCTTCAAGTGATTGGCGAAATGCAATTCCAGATTTTTCCCATACGTTGTTTACATCTGGATCAAAGCTAACCACATGGACGGCAACATCAAAATCGCCTGACACCTCTTGATACAAAAAGCCCATACCATCATCATCTTCCCACTGGTCCCAACCATTGTTGGTGATATTAAGCATACCATCGACGGCTTCAGCCATACCTTCTGTAGGAGCTTCGCCTTTTGTTGGACCGGTACCCAAATTGGCAAATTCCCACTGAGAACCTAAACCGTCATCAAAATTGTCTGCCACAGGGGATTGAGCGTAAACTAAAAAAGAAGGTAAACATAGCAGCACAAAAGATATTATAATTTTCTTCATTTTTTTTCCTCCTGGAAATTGATAGATTCTATCAACTACGATTATGACGTTTGGGTGAAAACAAAAACCTCCTTTCCGTCCAAAATCAAACAAATAAATGGAATTTGATAAAGTTACTCAACATTTATTGAATTTAGAAAGATATCATAGACTTTCAAACTACACAGCGAAACCAACACAAGACAGATCAATGATCATTCATATCATGATTCATCCCAATGACAAGATATCATAGAACAAACATTTAACACAACAATGGAAAGAATAAAAGAGGGAATATAGCAAAAGGCAGAAGTTTTGTTAAATTTATGTCAAAAACCAAATATTTCATATTCAAACTAAACAATAATCAATACTACCAACAATATGAATCAATTTATTAACCATGCTTAAATCTGTAACAGATATTTGATATTCAGAGTTACCTGACGAGCTGGCAAAAAATTAGATCATGCATGAAAGACAATCCGGAAAAAGTCTTTTTTGGAGCGCAGGCGTCCCCGCCTGCAACAATATACAGCGTACATTAGACACCTTCTTTACGATATATTGTGTGGCCATCTTCTGGATCGGACTTTTTGCCGAATTGTCATGAAAGTTTAGTATTTTTGTAAACATTGTAAAAAAATTAGAGGAGACTTACATACATATGGATAAACCATCTTGCGAATGTAAGTCTCTTTCTGTATAGTATTGAGTCAGGTGCGGAGAGAGCGAAATAAATGGAAACGCTTCACTCAAGGTTGTAGGTGGAGATGAGATTGTTATGTCTTGTTTTCCAACCTGAGGACCTTATTTATGTGAGATGGATGAAGAGTGAGGCGTATTATGATTTACCAGTCGAAAAAGCCGGGCGATCTTTTATTTGTATCTGTTGTTCCTTCCAAACAATTGAAAAATCCTGTCGAAGCAATTTTTCAAGAATTGGCAGAATTCCTTTCTACAAACGAAACCGTACTCTTGTCGGAACGGATCTATGGTTCACTTGATGCTTCTAAAACCATCTTGCAAACCCGTGATGCATGTTTTGCCAATTCTGGATTAAACCAACCGATCCCTCCAACATATATAGAAGGGAAATCACCCAACGGATCAGAATTATCAGGAATCCATGCAATCGGCGTATCCCCTAACGGGTCCAATCCTGTGGGTTGGATTCAAAAGGAGGGGGTGATTTGTGGGTCGCGTTATGACGGTGACAATGCAAATTATGTATTTTTATCGGATGTGGCGCGCTGTCTGCATCCCAGCATGCGAAAAAACCGGTATACGGAAACATTGGGAAGTTTGCGGATGGCCAATG
>CAZEZQ010000851.1:0-3085 GCA_964516245.1 uncultured bacterium
CATAGCAGAAAATGGAGATCTTGGTGAGAGAGAGATAGTCACACACTTTCGTTCGGGAGTGTTTCCAGACGGATTAACCTTTGATGTGGAAGGCCATGTTTGGATTACCAGCATCGTAAGCAATCAAGTGATTCGCGTGGCTCCCAATGGCAGCCAAACCGTGATGGTGAAAGATGCGGATGATGAACATGTGCAGTGGGTTGAGCAGGCGTTTCAAGCAGGGGAAATGGGACGTCCTCATTTGGATGGAGTGAAAAGCCAGCAGCTAAAAAATATATCAAGTTTGGCGTTTGGTGGAGAAGATTTGAAAACGGCCCATTTGGGATGTTTGTTGGGGGATCAGATTGCCTGCTTTCGCACGGATGTTCAAGGTGTCAAGCCGGTGCATTGGGAGTTTGATGGGTAAATGAGTTTTTGGATTCTTACGTATAAATTGTAAGTATTGGTCTTTTAGTATTTCATGAAGGTATGGTGTGGTTTAACCCCCTCCTAACCTCCCCCATTTCATTGGGGGAGGGATGGGTAAGCAACCTCTTTCAGAAAATTTCAAATTTTTGGGTTAGGCTTATCCATACTTAACACTCTAGTACTCTGTCACACAAAAAATGATGGCAATGAAAACTGTTACACGAAGCATTTAGGAGGGCGACGCTCCTGCGGAGCCGCTGTTTGGATTAACGATTGAGTTTGGTTTCAGAGTATCGAACCCATCAAAGCATCTGTGACAGACTACTAGCAACTTGGTAATTTTTGGAACGCAGGCGTCTCGCCCGCAATAATATTCAAAGCAGGTGAGGTCGCCTGCGCTGCAAAATGTATCATCATGAAAGGTTAGAAGAATGAAAAACGAGTTTCAAATTGCGGTGATGGCTGGGGATGGGATTGGGCCGGAAATTATGGCTCCAACTTTGGAGATTTTGGATAACGCTGTTGAAGCGGTAAGCGGTATATCATTGAATTACGATCATTTGGATGTTGGGGTTGCCACTTATTTGAAAGAAGGGGTGGCGCTGCCTGAAGAGACGTTAGAAAAAGCCAAGTCTGCAGATGCCATTTTGCTGGCGGCGATGGGCCTGCCAGATGTTCGCTATCCCGATGGAACTGAAATTGTCCCACAAATTGATTTGCGTGAAAAGCTGCAACTGTTTGCGGGAGTGCGCCCAGTACGCAGCGTGAAAGGGGCGCCGATTCCCCTGGCTGACCCAAGAGGCCAGGAGTTGGATTTTGTGATTATTCGTGAATCAACGGAGGGCCTGTTTGCGGCCCGTGTGAACGGGGTGATCGAAAACGATCAAACCGCGAAGGATACAATGGTGATTACCCGCAAAGGCTGCGAACGGTTGTTTGATTTTTCATTTGATTTCGCCCGAAAACGCAAGGCCAAAGGCTACCCAGGCACATTGACTTGTGTGGATAAAGCCAATGTATTGCCCTCGATGACCTTTTTCCGCCGAATTTTCGATGAACGCGCTCCACAGTTTTCAGATGTAAAAGCGGAACATGCCTATGTCGACGCGATGGCGCTGAACCTGGTGCGGCGGCCCTGGGAGTATGATGTGATGGTGATGGAAAATATGTATGGGGATATTCTATCCGACCTGGCTGCGGGGCTAATCGGGGGAATGGGGATGGCCCCTTCGGCGGATATTGGAACCGAGTATGCCGTGTTTCAACCCTGCCACGGCAGCGCGCCGGATATTGCAGGCACGGGCAAAGCCAACCCAACGGCGATGATTTTGTCGGCGGCCTTCATGATGGAATGGCTGGGGGATACGCATCAAAATGACAACTGCCTTCAGGTATCAGAACGAATCAATCAAGCGGTAGATGCAGCATTCAGCGATGGAACATTGCGCTCGTGTGAGTTTGGCGGCGATAGTGGCACAAAGGATATAAGTGAACGAGTGTTAGAGTATTTATAGTTACTGACTGTTATCTATTTTTGCAATCAGAGGATATTTTTCAGGATGTTCAATTGATTCTACAGTTAAGTCAACATCCAAATCTGACCAATAGAGATGGTGAGGCATGAGTCGTTCAACATTTACGATTTCAGAGATCTTTGCATCTTTAAACCAGGGAAATTCTTTGAAAGGAAGTAATAATTCTTTTTCATCTAACAAAATCCAAAATCCATGTTTGGATATGTGAGTCACTTCAACGGTTAAAGTGTGTGTTCCATTTGTTTCTGATTTCATTTTCATTTTCCTGAATCAATTTTTTTACTGTTTGAAGGTCCTTGTTGTTTAGCCCGTAATTTTTAGCCAATTCAATTTTCGGTTCTATCCAAAATTTGGCTTCTCCATGACTACAGTACACATGAACATGCATTCTTGGTTCTTCGCGTGAGAAAAAGAAAAAACGGAAACCTTGCTTTTGAAAAATTGTCGGGCTCATGGACTATCTTTTTCACGATTCAATTGCCTATTATAGTATATTACCATTCAATAGATTGAATACAAAGCAGCGAAATTAATGAATGATATATTGATAGTAATGAACATCCAAACGGCGGTTGAATTTCGTTCCGACTTCTTTGAGGACTCCCACTTTTTCGAAACCGAATTTTTCATGCAAACGGAAGCTGGCTTGATTTTCTCCTGCAATGCGTGAAACGATGGTGTGATAGCCAAGTTGCTTGGCGGCATCAATACAACGTTGAAGCAGGGCGGTTCCATACCCGCGCCCGTGAGCGCTTGGATCGATGTATACCGTGAATTCCACAGTTAGATGGTAGGCACAGCGATCGTCCCATTTGCTGAGAGAAGCCCAGCCCAAAACGGATTGATTTTCTTCCACCACAAAAATGGGATAGCGTTCACCATGCGTATCAAACCAAATTCTGCGGTTTTCAATTGTTTTGGGTTCGGTGTCGAAGGTGGCGGTAGTCTTGAGGATGGCGTGGTTGTAGATTTTGGTTATGCTTTCGAGGTCGTCGAGGCTTGCTGGGCGGATGGTAGCCATAATTGTTTAGCATTTTCCACAAGAATCAAAGTCAATCAAGCATTCGCGGCGCGGCGGGAGGGTCGTCGTTGCATTTAGGAGGCGCGGCGGGAGGGTCGTCGTTGCATTTAGGAGGCGCGGC
>CAZEZQ010000852.1:0-3084 GCA_964516245.1 uncultured bacterium
AGGCGAGGACGCCCACCAAGGCGCGTCTATGACCTGCGCTCCAAAAAAGACTTTAGCCAAATCGTCATAATAGAGTGTTGAAAATTGCTTTAGGCAATGATGAATCATAAATGTGATTTTCTAAATTATAAGGTAAGTTGATCTAAAAACCCAAATCATGAAATCAAAAACTCTTTCCTCATTTGTTCGAGTTGCGGCTGCGCAAATGAATGCCACTGTGGGCGATATGGAGGGCAATACCCGCAAAATCGCCGATACCATTCGCAGCGCCAGAGATGCCGGTGTGCAAATTCTGGTGTTCCCCGAATTGGCGATTTGCGGATATCCGCCCAAAGATCTGCTGTTGAAAACCAAGTTTATCGCCGATCAACAAACTTATTTGCAATCTTTGATCCCTGAAACCAAGGGCATGCTGGTATTTGTGGGTTTGGTGGTGCGTGAGGGAGATTCGTATAACGCCGCGGCGATCTTACACGACGGAGAATGGATCGGTATCGCGCACAAATCGAATTTGCCTAATTATCAAGTATTCGACGAGAAGCGCTATTTTCGTGAAGCGCGTTATTTAACCATCGTTCAGAGTGATATCGCCGATGTGGGAGTGACCATCTGCGAAGATTTGTGGCATCCCGAAACCGTCGCCAATCTGGCCGCGGGAGGGGTGGATTTCATGGTGTGCTTATCGGCCTCACCATTTAGTGTCGAACGCGCACTGGACCGGGAGATTTTGGTGAAATCACGCTGCCAAGACCATCATGGGGGGATGGTATTTTGCAATATAGTGGGAGGCCAGGATGAGCTGATTTTTGACGGACGCAGTTTGATCGTCAATTCACAAGCCGAGATACTGGCGCAGGGAAAGGCGTTTGATGAAGATTTTATTATACACGATTTGCATTTTGAGGACATTCACCGGGGTCGCCTGGCTGTGCCTTTGCAACGAGACAATTATCTCGCGGAGCAGGCTGGGCGACTGCCCATCCAATATATCGAGTCACGCGGGGAAACAGTGCCTATCAAACGTGAACGGAGCACCATTGATTTGACTCAAAACCCTTTTGCCTCACAGACCGTTTCGATGGAATACGACCCGGTTGAGGACGCCTTTCAGGCGTTGGTTACCGGTGTGAGAGATTACATTCGAAAAAATGGATTCAAGAGCGGTATTTTGGGCCTATCGGGAGGGATTGATTCCGCACTCACCGCGGTCATCGCCGTCGAGGCATTGGGGAAGGAGAATGTAATTGGTGTTTCCATGCCCAGCCAATATTCCAGCGAGCACAGCAAAAGCGATGCCCAACAGTTGGCAGAGAATTTGGGCATCGAATACAAAGTATTTGCCGTGGAAGATATCTTCCAAAAGTATTTGAGCTTGTTTGAGCGGGAATTCGCCGGTTTGGAAGAAGATGTCACCGAAGAGAACTTACAATCGCGAATTCGTGGCAATTTGTTGATGGCGCTGTCCAATAAATTTGGCCACATGGTATTGGCGACCGGGAACAAATCGGAGATGTCTGTAGGATACGCTACTTTATATGGTGATATGTGTGGTGGGTTGGCGGTGATTGCCGATGTGCCGAAAACCTTGGTCTATAAAATGGCGAACTACTACAACCGCAAAAAAGGGACCAATGTCATTCCAGAAAACACGATTACCAAACCTCCATCGGCTGAATTGCGCAAGGATCAGAAAGACACTGACAGTTTGCCGGACTATGAAGTTTTGGATGGTATTTTGTGCGCCTATATTGAACGCGATTATAGCATCGACGAAATTGTGGAGCTTGGGTATGACGAAGAGACGGTGCGCAAAATCGTTCGGATGGTGGATCAATCGGAATACAAACGGCAGCAAGCCGCCATTGTATTGCGGGTGACTTCAAAAGCATTTGGCAGCGACCGCAGGTTCCCTGTGACAAACCTCTACGGCTCTTAAAAACTACTATACTCTAAATAAAAACTGAGAGATAAAACAATGGGTGAATTGATACTTCGTGATATTGACGAAACCATTTTGAGCCGTTTGAAAGAAATGGCTAAATCAAGCGGTGTGAGTGTGGAAGAGGAAGCCAAAAATATTATTAGCAATAGTATCCCTAAAGAACATACACGAGAGGAAGCTATTGCATATCTTGATGAAATCCGTGAAAAATACGCTCATTTACAAACAACAGATAGTGTTGATCTTATTCGTGAAGACCGTGACCGATGATTATCGTTGTTGATGCAAATATAGCAATCAAATGGGCTTTTCAGGAAAACCATAGTAAAGAAGCAAGATCTCTTTTAGATTTTTCGCCGCTTATTCTAGCTCCAGATTTCATCATGACTGAAATAAGTAACATCATTTGGAAAAAAGTCCTACAAAAAGCGTTACCAGATTATGAAGCCCAGCCAATTTACCTACAAATACAAAAAATAATCAGCTCGTTTATTGAATCTCGTTCTTTGTTGTCCAACGTCATAGATTTGTCAATTGAATTAAACCATCCAATTTATGATTGTATATATTTGGCAACGGCTCAGAAGTACAACGTAAAAGTACTCACTGCAGATCGTCGTTTTTATGATGTTATTCATAATAGTAAACACTCGGATTGCGTAGAGTGGATAGAAGATGTAAAATTACAATATTAAATCTGGTTTTACAAATCTTTGATATCACGGGCGGGGTTGCCCATGGCTTGTTTGTGGTTTGGGATGTTTTTTACTACCACCGATCCGGCTCCTATGATGCACCATTCACCGATTTTTTTGTTGGGGATCACGCTTGAGCCTAGCCCGACCAGGGTGCCTTTTCCGACAATGACGGTTCCTCCCAAATGGGCGCCCGGCGCGATGTGGACATAGTTTCCGATTTGGCAGTCGTGGTCGACGGACGCGCTGGTGTTGATCACACAATGATCGCCGATTGCAGCCCCGGTTTGGACGACAGCTCCAGCCATTACTACGATCCCCACCCCCAAATGAGCGCGAGGCGATACGATCGCTTGGGGATGAATGATATTGATGCAGGTGAATCCCTCTTCTGTTCTTGAATATATGCCGTAAGTGTAACTGTAGATGTGGTTGGCAGGTGTTTGA
>CAZEZQ010000853.1:0-3080 GCA_964516245.1 uncultured bacterium
AGGCTACGGCCAGGAAATTTCTGAGCTTTCCACCACATTTAATCAAATGGCGGACCGGGTGGAAAATGTAATTCGAGAAATGAAAGAAATCAATGACCATATTGCCCATGACTTGCGAAGCCCCCTCACTCGCATCCGCGGTTTGGCTGAAACAACATTACTGAATCAGAAACCGAGCCAAGAGAGCCATGAGTTCTATGGAACCATTTTAGAAGAATGTGACCGCATGCTTAATATGGTCAACATTATGCTCGATATCTCAGAAACGAAAGCTGGGATCCAACGAAATTCTCTCCAGGAAATCGATCTTACAGTTTTGTTGAGAAAGGCTGTTGAATTATTTGATCCTGTTGCAGAAGAGAATCATGTTTCTATAAAAACGAACTTTGATGTGGTTCCTTTGGTCTATGGGGATGTTCGCAAATATCAGCGGTGCTTCAGCAATATTATCGACAACGCGATTAAATTTAATCGGGATAACGGTGTCGTGTGGATTGGCGTTACTACAGCAAATGATTGGATTGTTATCACTATACAAGACACAGGATTGGGAATTCCAGAAAAAGATATAAATAAAATATTCGAACGTTTCTATCGATGCGATTTAAGCAGAAATCGCCCTGGAAACGGGTTGGGATTAAGCCTTAGCAACGCCATTATTATTTCGTACGGAGGCGAAATCTCTGTGGAATCAACCGAAGGGCGAGGCAGCAAATTTATCATTCGAATTCCAACTCCTCGAATTTAAACAAGTCAATGGCCAAAAGATTACCAAATTGTAATGTTGCCGTAATGTTCAAGTAATGGAAAAGGTATATAGTTACCCTATCTGATTATGAAGATAGGGTACAACATGTTATTCTCCAATAAGAATTTTAACCTTCTTCAATTTCCATTTTTTCGCACTCTCATCAAGTGGACCGCTTTTCCTTATGTAATCCAAAGCGCTATTTTATTTGTATTTGTTTGTCTTATATACATTGGATGGGGCCAGTATGCCGATCAGGGGGTGGATCCCAAACTGTATCGCAAAACCAATCTTACGACCCTAATGATTTGGGGAGTATGGTGGCCCCTTATGATTTGGGGAGCCGTTCTATTGGGACGGGTTTGGTGTGGAATCTGCCCGTTAGAGCTGATCGCAAACTTAAGCGAACGAGTGGCAAGACGTTTCAATTTAAGAACTGCTCATCTTCCCAAATGGATGGCGATAGGTTTTTTGAGCGTAATTTTGTATTTCCTGATTCAATTTCTTGTGGCCGGTATTTCGCTGCATCGAGTGCCTGCCTATACTTCCATATTTTTGCTAGTCTTACTCGTTTCTTCGATTGTGGTGAGTTTATTTTGGAAAGACCGGGCTTTTTGTCGCGGGTTTTGCCCGGTGGGAGTGTTATTGAGTGCTTATGGCCGGGGGGGAATGCTTGCTGTCCGTAAACGGAAGAATGCTTCATGCGATTCTTGTAAAGATCAAAACTGTATCAATCCCAAACTTCGTTATAAACAAGATGCGCGCAGCTGTCCTAGTTTGCTCAATCCAACCCGTTTGAATGACAATCATGATTGCCTGTTATGTTTGCAGTGCGTGAAATCCTGCCCCACTCAAGATATGGAATTGATTCTTCGTTCTCCATTTTCCAAACAGGATTCGCGTAATCTAAAAGCCAACTGGCCAATTACCCTATTTACTATGATTGTCAGTGGATTCGTGATTTACGAACTTTGTAGTGAATGGGAAACAGCAAAAAATGTGTTTCTAGCACTCCCTCTTTGGGCAGCAAACATATTGAGTATGGAAGCCTATTTTGGATGGATCAAAGGAGTGTGGATGCTTATTGCCGTTCCTCTCTTCCTTTGGAGTTTTATTGGTTTCATGGTTTGCGCAATGGGAGGAGCCTCTTCGATATTGGATGCAATTAGGCGTATTGCATATCCAATGCTTCCGATCATCGCCGTAGGACACATGGCCAAAGCATTCGCGAAACTATCAACTTGGCCAAATTATCTACCTCTCGCTCTTACAGATCCATTCGGCCATGAAACGGCTGTCGCGATTTCACAACAACAACTGATACCACCGGAACGCCTTTATTCTATCACAGTGGCTGGCAGTGTGGGGCTCTTATTGCTGGGACTGGGAATTGTTATGTCTATTCGCGAAACCAAATTGATTGATTCGTTCATTTTTAAAAAATATACAGCCCCTCTTTTGGGGATAGGAGTATTTTTTCTGTTTTTGGTGAGTGGATGGATATGGGGCTAACACCCTTTTTATAAAAACCTATTTTGGAGGAGAAAATGAAAAATTGCTTGTCGCGTATCTCTATAATTGGAGCAGTATTGGTTTGTGGGATGACTTCTTATGCACTGGATCCCGCACCTGGGTATGTTGGGTCTCAGCAATGTGCTCTATGTCACTCCGGTGTGGTGGATCAATGGGAAACCACTCTTCATTCCAGCATTTATCGTGGAGAGTCTTTCGAAGAAATTGACCCCGACTGGGTGATTTCGGATTGGAACGGTGAAGTGACACTTTCCGATGAGGGAAGAGGAATTCCACCCACGACCTTTGTGTTGGATAGTAACGGCGGAGCAGGTCCCTTTACGATGACAATCAAAAGTACGGGTGATACCTTTATCGTGGATCGGGTTCATGGCGGTCGAGGTTTGGATCGCAATGCTGATCCGTTGGCACCCAATACGGCAGGCCGGTCCCGCTATATTGGAAAACAACGGTATCAAACAAAAATTGGCGATAATTTTATGATTCTCCCTGTGCAATGGAATCCTGTACCGAATTTGGATGGCAATAAACAAGGCTGGGTGCCCTATCATTTGTGGGATTGGATCGCTCCAGATGGGAGTGTGGATATCCAAGTTGAAACAGAAGTGGAGGCGAGGCGATGCGCGGGCTGCCATCAGACAGGTGTTCAAATTCAATTTAATGAGGAAATAAACCGTTACGATCTTGGCAGAATTGAACCCAATATTGCTTGTGAAGCATGCCATGGTCCTGGGGCTGAGCACGTTGCAAATGTCGGGGATGAAACCATCCGCGCACAGATGAATCCCAGTAACTTGGC
>CAZEZQ010000854.1:0-3076 GCA_964516245.1 uncultured bacterium
AGGGAAGCGGGCAGGCCGGCTGCGGATTGCATTTCTACATTGATGCCTTCGGATTGCAATGCGGCGGCAAGGTACCGGCCTTGTTCGGGTTCGCTTTCAAGGAGAAGCACCCGAGGCATTCCTTCAACCAAAGCGAAACTTTGAGCGCGGTTGTTGCTGGGGCGACGGTCGTTTTCGGCTTCGATCATGGCGTCATAGGTATACGCGCCAGATTGTTCGATGGTGCGGGTAAAGAAGTAAGCGTTTTTCCCTGGCTTGAAATCCACTTCTTCTTCGGCCACCACCTGGCCATTTTCCATCAGCCGAATCGTGCCGGGTCCTTCTTCTTGCGCATTGACCAATACGCGTACAGAAAACGGTTCGCCTTCGCTGATTTGCGAAGGCACGTTTACGTCTTCGATTAATACATCTTGTGTATACGTATATTGCAAAGGGAGGATTTGCAGGTCGATGCCGCTGGCCAAGACACGCTGCGCGGCTTGCTCGGCATTGCCCTCGGTTTGATTGCCGTCTGTAACCAAAACAATGCGTTTCTGCACCCCTTCGGGAAATGCCGCCATGGCTAGGCCCAGAGCCGCTTCGATATTCGTGCCTTCTGCATTCACCAGGGTTTGATACTCTTCCAGAGTAACATTTTCTCTTGGGATATCTTGGATCGCGGCTTCTTTGCCAAAAAAGATGATTCCCGCTTGATCGCCCTGCGGGATTTCAGACAGCTGTTCTTGAACGTACGCGATGGTGAAATCTTGTTCATCTTGGGGGATGCTGGAAGAACGGTCAAGCACGAAAAATACCGCCATTGTTTCGCCTTTATCCACCCGTTGGACTTCGGCCAGAGCGAGGACGAATAAAATCACCACGAGTGTGCGTAAAATCAAGGCCAGTTGTTTGCGTCCTTTGCCCAATACGCGGACAGAGCGCGCCATCCACCAAAATAGTGGAATCAATAGCAGTAAAAGAAGATATTCGGGGTGCAGAATTCGTATCATTTGTCTATATACGTTATCAATCTAATGGTTTTTTATTCATTGTAGTCCATTGCTTTGATAAGTGTCTTCCATTTGGTAAATATTATATGATCATCTGGCAAAAAGATTTTACTTGTGATGCGAACATCTTGTCTGCACCAACATAAAGTGCAGGCAGGATGCCTGCATCACAATATAGTGCAGGCGAGGACGCCTGCGCTCCAAAATGGATAAGCGCTCAAAGATTAATTGCTCTTTTTGACGGAACATCATACATGAATGTAACATATAACCAAAAAAGGACGTTGAACAACGTCCTTTCGCTGTTATTTAAAAAACGAATTGCAAAATTTTACTCTGAAATCTTTTCCAGCTCATCTTGTACCCGTTTCATTAAAGGCTTGATGGTATCGGCAGAAAAATCGAATGTTGCACCGGCGCTGGCAAACAATTCGGGCAAAGGGCGAGACCCACCCAGAGAGAGTGCCTTTAAGTAACGATTGACCGTGTCGTTTGGTTTGCTTAAAAAATTGATCCATAGTTGCAGGGCTCCCAGTTGGGCGATGCCATATTCAATATAGTAAAATGGATGGACGTATAAATGCAATTGTCTTTGCCAAAGCGCTTCACGCTGGTTTTCGTATCCTATCCAATCCAATTGGGCGCCAAATCGTTCATCGAGTTCAAGCCATTTAGCCGTTCGGTCTTCAAGAGAATGTTGAGGATGGGTATAAATCCAATGCTGGAAAGCATCGATGCGGGCGATCCAGGGGAGAATGGTCAAAATTCCTTCCAAGTGTTTGCGTTTGGCCCGGGCGGCATTTTCGGGGCTGTAAAATTCGGTGTATGCATCGGATGCGAATAGTTCCATCGACATGGAGGCCACTTCGGCAAATTCAATAGGTGAATCGCGGTAATCAATGAGAGGTTCGCCGCGAGTGGCCAAGCAATGAAACGCGTGGCCGGATTCATGAAGTAGGGTTTCCACATCCCGCTGCAAACCGGCGGCGTTCATGAAAATGAAAGGGCGCCGCCGTGCATCCAAACTGTATTGGTATCCGCCCGGCGCTTTCCCTTTGCGGCTTTCCAAATCCAAATCGCCGCTTTCTTTCATTTCAACAAATTGAGCCGCCAAGTCTGGGCTAACATGGCGCAGCATTCTTTCGACGCCGTCACACAGTTCATCCGCCGTTTCAAACGGCCGCAGGGGTGGTCGTCCTTTGGGGTCTACGGCAATATCCCAGGGCCGTAACGAATCGACTCCCATTTGTTGGCGGCGCCGTTCATAAACCTGGCGCATGACGGGGACAATGTTTTCTTCAACCGCTTTTTGGAAGGATTCGCAATCCTGCGGGGAATAATCAAAGCGTTTGTAATATTTAAACGCATAATCACGAAAATTTTCGAACCCAGCGTTCTTTGCGATTTGATGGCGAATTTGAATCAAGTGATCGTAAATGGAATCAAATTCTTTGCGTTCTTGCAGTCTTCGGTTGGCCACCGCTTCCCAAGCGCCTTTTCGCAATGTGCGATCGTTTTCTTCTAAAAATTTCCCCATTTGTGGAAGGGTGTATTCTTTCCCTTCAAATTGTACGGTCATGGAACCGCAAATTTTTTGATAGGATTGGCTTTTCTTGTTTTCATCTGTTTGCAATGGGATATTTTCTTCACGATAGAGTTCGATTTCAGAGGCAATGTTTCGGTCGAGCACTTCATACCGTTCTTTGGGGAGAGCGGAGCGGTCAGGGGTGTGATAATAGATTTCGTTCAGTTTGTGCCAATATGGTTTGCATTTTGGATCGACATTTTCGACAAAGTGCAAATAGGCTTTTTCTTTTTCAGCGTCATCGGTGTGGCAGGTCATGCCGATATAACGGAGCGCTCTTTCTTCACTGAGGCAAGCAGCCAATTCACTTACATGCTCTAACCATTGCTCTAATTCTTGGGAAGATGAGATTTCTCTGTCAGTTAAATTTTGAAATAGGGGTTCTAGTTGAGTCCAATCTCCCAAATCAATCTGTTCGGGGACAAACATTCTGGGGAAATCTTTGGTTATTGTGTTATTCATTGAATCCTCTCTTATGGAACACTTTTGTAAGTGCTGAGAT
>CAZEZQ010000855.1:0-3074 GCA_964516245.1 uncultured bacterium
TGTAGTGGTTTGGCCCCCCTTTGTAAGGGGGGTAAGAACCGCAGTGTTCTGGGGGGATTTCGCAGTATGAGAAGAGCCAGATCCCCCCTACCCCCCTTAATAAGGGGGGCTTTGAAAAGGACATAGTGGGAAGGTTCGGCGTGAATTAAGAAAAGTGAATGTAGTGGTTTGGCCCCCCTTTGTAAGGGGGGTAAGAACCGCAGTGTTCTGGGGGAATCTGAATGTTTGATAAAACCTACCCAAAGATATTTAAATTTTTTTCGCACTACTGATTGTAGGGGCATGTTGCAACGTGCCCCCTCCGTACAATCCAATTTTTAAATTTCAATACGCGCGCCGTAGTTTCACTATTGTTACACCAGTGCCGCCTTCGAAGTCTTGTCCGCCGCTGTAGTGCTGTACTAGCGGGTGTTCTTTCAGCATGCTGCGCACGGTGCGACGCAATACGCCATAGCCATGGCCGTGCACGATTTTGACTTCTGGCAAACCGGAACGAAAAGCCTTGTCGAGATAGGTTTCCAAAATGGGGGTCATTTCGTCTACCGTCATTCCATGAATGTCGAGCGAATTTGAAACGCCGCTGGGGCGGTCGATTTGAACGTCGCGGTATTTGACATCTTTTTCCGGCTTGGGTTTTTCTTGCAGGATGGCTTCGATGCGTTCGGCTTTGACACGCAAGGTCATCGAAGCCACGCTGACCTCAGCTTCTTCTTTTTTATCAAAGACTTTCTGCACGACGGCTTCGTCTTGTATGCCGCTAATTTTGACACGCAGGCCCGGCTTGATTTGTTCCCACTTCCATCCCCGTTTTTCGACATATTTCTTGACGGGTGGTGATTTCTTATCTTCTGGCTTTTCTTGTTGTGTGGTTTGCAGTTCTTCTTTGGATTCTTTAAATTCTTTTTTTAGATTTTTGAGCGTGTTTTCTGCGGTAGTTTTGGTGCGCGACTGCTTGAGCAGCCACTCCATTTTTTCTTCCCACTGTTTTTGGAACTCTTTCTCTTGCCGCTCGAGATCTTTAAGCCGGCGCTCAAATTGTTGAATCAGGTTTTGTGATTTTTTCTCGGCCCGTTCGATGATTTGGCGGGCTTCGCGTTTGGCTTTTTCGACCCGGTTTTTGCTCTCTTCGCGCAGACGCAGGGCGGTTTGCAGTTCTTGCTGGCTGGTTTCGCGGTTGGCTTCGGCCGAGCGCGCTTCATCACCCAGGCGCAGCAGCAGTTCTTCGGGGGTGCCTTTGTGTTCTTTCAGGTGTTCATGCGCCCGTTCGATTACATCCTGCGGCACTCCAAGGCGAGCGGCGATTTGGATGGCATTGCTTTGGCCGGGGAGCCCCATAGTAAAGCGAAAGGTGGGCTGCAGGGTTTCCATGTCGAATTCCATCGCGCCATTTTCGATGCCTTCTTTGTCGTGGGCGTAGAGTTTCAATTCGTGCAGATGGGTTGAGATCAAAAAGGTCGCGCCTTTTTCATGCAGGTGGTGCATGATCGAACAAGCCAGGGCGCCGCCCTCGATGGGATCAGTTCCAGAACCAAGTTCGTCGAGAAACACCAGCGACCCGTAGTCGGCTGTTTCGAGAACTTCACAGATATTGCGCATGTGTGATGAGAAGGTGGAAAGGTTTTGCTCCAAACTCTGCTCATCACCGATATCGGCGCCAAACGATTGAAACACCAGGAACTCACTGGTGGCATCGGCGGGGATGGGGATGCCGCTTTGCGCCATCATCGCCAACAGGCCCACGGTTTTGAGCACAACGGTTTTGCCGCCAGTGTTGGGACCCGTGATGACCAACCCATTGACTGCTTTAGGCATACGCAATGTCAGGGGCACTACTTTTTCGCGGCCATCGCGAATGAGCAGCAAGGGATGGCGTCCGTTGACGATGGATAATTCTCCCTGGTTTTGTATTTTGGGGATATTGAAATCGTTGCGAATGCTGAAGCGGGCTTTGGCCGATACGAAATCGAGATGCTTGAAGATTTCCAGGTTGTATTCCAACAAATCCAAATGGTGGGTGATTTCTTTGGTGAGGTCACGTAGGATGCGGTTGATCTCAATTTGTTCGTCGCGTTGATAATCCTTCAGCAGGTTGCCGTCTTCCACCAGCTCCATAGGTTCCATATACACGGTGGTATGGGTGGCCGAACGGTCGTGAATGATGCCTTTGACTTTGTTTTGATAACGAGTATCCACGGGCAGCACATAGCGGTTTTCGCGGTGGGTGTAGAGGTGTTCGACCAGGTATTCTTTCCAGCGGCCATGAATGATTTTTTGCAGGCGATTGACGATGTACGAACGTTGTTGGCGTAAGGTTTTGCGGATTTTGGCTAGTTCGGAGGTCGCATTGTCGCGCAGATTCGATTGTTCGTCAAACACACGATCCACCGCTTGTTCCAATTCAGGAAGAGGGACTAAACGTTCGCAGATGCTTTTGATGTTCGGTGTGTCTTGGGTGATTTTTTTGACCGAAGAACGAATGTTTCGTGCCGCAACCGCGGTTTCTTTGATGAGAATTATTTCAGCCGGATCAAGCACTGCGCCCTCCACCCGGGCACGGGTCAGTGGGTCGCGGATATCATAGATGCCGTCAGTAGGGGGCTCTTGCCGGGCATGGGTAAGTCGAATCATTTCATCCACTTCGCTAAGTTCATGGCGAATGCTCTCGGCCGAAGTGAAAGGGCGCAAGGCATCCACCTGTTCGCTGCCCAGCGGTGACACGCATAATTCACGCAGAAGTTCTTTCACTTTGTTATATTCCATTACATGAAGCGCGTGTTGATCCATAGTGTGCTGGAATCGTGTGGATTGGGTTTGTGGGGAATTGGGGTCAATCGTCGATATAGCCATATTATCATTCAAAGCGACGTTCTTAAACAAAGAATCGGCAATTGATTTTTTCTAGAACGTCAAGCAGTGTCAATTTGAAGTTCTCCTTATAGAGTTGATTACTGGAAAGTATAGCACTTCAAAAGTCCTGTGAAAGAAACTCAATTTTGTGATAAACTGCTCTTTAATTAGATTAAGAAATAAACAAAATAGTGATTTGCCAAAATCAATTGCCAGAGGAGATTGTC
>CAZEZQ010000856.1:0-3060 GCA_964516245.1 uncultured bacterium
AATTTAAACGCAATATGTGATTCGATTGTTCGATTCTTTTTTATAATTTGTAAAATAATACATGTCCATAGACATAATTCTTAAACTATCAGATAATCACTCTTCATCACAATTCTAACTTAGAGGAGGAAATTTAGATGGAAAGTAGAAAGTATTTAAATGCAGTGTTAGCGGTAAGTGTGTTTTTATGTTTGACCGGTATGAACCCGGTTTTCGCGCAAGACATCACCTCGGATTTGGAAGTGTATTTCACCTTTGATGAGTTGGATATCGGCGGCACAACCGCGGTCGATTCATCAGGCAATGGCCGCGATGCCACAGTTGGGGCGGGACAGCCGGTCCCAGTGGCGGGCAAGGTTGGGAATGCTGCGTTCTTCGATGGCAGTTCTGATTTCATCGCTCCCTGGAAAGGCATTGAAGGCAACAACCCAAGAACAATTAGTATGTGGGTGAAAACCACCGATGCCGGCGATGGCATGCTCGGTTGGGGAATTGCCAACAACGGTGAAAAGTGGCACTTACGGGTTAACAACGATGGCGCTGGAGTGATCGGGGCTCTTCGAACAGAAATTCAAGGTGACCGCATTGTTAGTACTGCCGTGGTAAACGATGATCAATGGCACCATGTGGTTTCGGTGTTTGAAGGTGAATTCCAGGGGGATACCACCCATTATGTGGATGGCGAACTCGACCCCATGTCTGGTTTGGGTCCCAATGATTTGCCGGTCAATACCAACATCACCGACGGTTTTGATCTCACCATCGGCAGCCGAACCCAACAAGGGGATACGTTTGAACGTTTTACTGCGTCTCTTGATGAAGTGCGTGTATACAGCCGCGCATTAAACGCAGAAGAAGTACAGGCCCTTTTTGAAGAAGGCCAAATCGAACAAACTTTCGCTACTCGTTCGTTTGCTGAGAATGCTTTAGCCGTCAGCGATGGTGTAGAAATCACACTAACTCTCAATACGCCAAGTGCGGGTACCTTAACCGAAACCATTCCCGAAGGTTGGAGCGCCAGCGATGCCAGCAACGGCGGAACCATCGATGGCAACACCATTACCTGGGAACTTACCGGCGATGTTTCTTTGGTAACGTATACGGCTGCTCTCGATCAAGAAGATGCTGAGAACGCTTTCGTTGGAAAATTCGAAGATATTTTTACAGGCGGCGATACGGGTGTCACCATATTGCAAGGCAGTGTAGGCGACTTTGATCATCATGCCGATATCGGCATTATTGAGGCCCCTGGTTCGGCATCATTTGATGGCACCACCTACTTTATTGAAGGGGGCGGCGCCGATATTTGGAGCACTGCCGATGCCTTCCATTTTGCCTTTTCCGAGTTGGAAGGTCCATTTCGTTTGGCAATATCAAATACATTCGTGAATTTTGATGAGAGTAGCAGCGAATGGGTGAAGGGCGGAATCATGGTGCGGAATAACCTAACACCAGGCGCATCCAATGCATTTTTGCATATGGATGGACAAGGGGATAACGATTTGGCGGTGCGCTGGCAGCAACGTTTATCCCAAGGAGATTCCTCCTCTGCAGGTTCTTTCTTCGCCGATCAATTTGGAGAAATGATTATTGAACGCGAAGGAAAAGTGCTTCGCACCTATACGGTGGACTTTGTATCAGGTGAACTGGAACTTCTAGGTGAACATACACTGACCGATTTGGAAGATCCTGTGTTCGCTGGATTAGCGATCACCTCACACCAAGTCGGCGCTTTAAGCGATATGACGACCGAGCCCGGTGTTCCCGCTTTGGGCTTCGACCTGATCGAATTGTTTGACTTCGGCGCTTCCCGTTCTATTAATACGGATGCAATTAAACCAACCTTTGGTACAACTTTTTCAGCAAATATAGATATCTTTGTGCGTGATTCCCAAAACACAACTGTGACAGAAAATGTGCCGGATGGTTGGGCCGTGAGCAAAATCCAAACCTCCAGCGGCTCCACAACCACCAATGCGGATGGGGATATTCAATGGACGATTGAGAATCATCAGGGCCAAGCTAACATGTCCTACGATATCACCGCTCCCGAAACCTCCGATACCCCGATTATAGTAGGCACATTCAGTGGTGATTTAAATGGCAATGCCTTCTCCGAAGGTTCAGATTCTGAAATCACGGTTTCTGGTTTTGTCCCCCAAGATATCTTGGAAGAGCAAGATATTGATTCGAATGTCGAAGCATTTTGGAATTTTGACAATTGGGATGGAACTGTTGCTGCCGATACGACCGGCAATGGATATGACGCAACCGTATTAGAAGGCCAACCGGTTGCTACCGATGACGCCATTAGTGGACAGGCGCTTGAATTTGACGGGAGTTCCAATCTAACGGTGGATTGGACTGGAGTGCAAGGCGATACTCCAAGAACGATTGCCTTGTGGGTGAAAACCACCGCTCCCGGTCCCGACACCTTCGTCGCCTGGGGAAACAATGTTGAAGGGCAAAAATGGCACTTCCGTATCAACGACAATGCCGGTAACGGAAATGTTGACACCATTCGAACTGAATACGCTGGGGGTAACCAGACTGTGGCTACTTCGCCTATCAATGACGGTGAATGGCATCACATCGCCTCTGTCTTTGGAGGAGGAACTCCGCTGGATGTCAAGCATTATGTTGACGGTCTATTAGATACAAATACCTGGGCGGTAAAACCTGAGACTATCCTTGATACATTATCAGATGAAGGTAACTTTGTGCTCATCGGCAGCCAACCAGGAGCCAGCAGGTTTTACAATGGTCTGATGGATGAATTACGCATTTACAACCGCGCCTTGAGCGATTTGGAAATGCAAGCCTTGTTTATTGCCGAAGGCGGCGAAATCCCAACTTCAGTTCATGATTTCATGCTGTATTAAATGGCTTGTGTGAATACCTGCAACAAAAATAGGCGCTGCCCCCGGGCAGCGCCTTCTTGGTTCCATCTGAATAAAGATATTTGCAAATAAAATTTCACTTTCAATACTCTATTCTTGATGCGCCTGGCCTTTGAATTGTTCGATATGATTTTCAAATTCTTTCAAAGAATCCACTTTG
>CAZEZQ010000857.1:0-3052 GCA_964516245.1 uncultured bacterium
TCCGGCAAAAAGTTATTTTTGGAGCGCAGGCGTCCTCGCCTGCAACTACATATAGCGCAGGCGTCCTCGCCTGCAACTACATATAGAGCAGGCGGGACGCCTGCGCTCCAAGATGTAGTACAACAAAATGCTGGATTTTACTTTTTGCCGGATCGTCTTGTATAAACAGTAAACTTTTTCTAAAGTAAAGAGAAAATTGAATAAGCATTCAACACCTATTAATTGGATAATCCAAAATGAGAATCACATTCATCCATCGCGCGACTCTTCGAATATCATTGTTCATTTTATTTTTTTCAGTTTCATCGCATACTTCTTACAGTCAAACCAAAATGCAAAAAACACACAAACCCGACGCTATTTACATCCCCACGCCCCCCAAGGTGGTCGACAAGATGATTGAAATGGCCGATATCCAAAAAGATGACCTGGTGTATGACCTGGGCTGTGGAGATGCGAGAATCATTATCGAAGCCGCTAAAAAATTCGGATGCAAGTGTGTGGGGTTTGATATTGATCCTGAATGGGTGAAAAAAGCGCGCGCAAACGTAAAAAAACACAATCTTGAAGATTTGATTCGCATCGAGCTAAAAGATATTTTTACCTTGGATTTAAGCCAACCCGATGTGATTATGATGTATTTAACCCCCAGCGTGAATCTAAGGCTTCTCCCCCAATTGCGGCAAGCCAAGCCTGGCACACGGATCGTATCGCATGATTATAAAATCGAAGGCGTGCAGCACGAACGGGCCGTCAAAGTTATTGTTGAACTGAATGAAAAGCATGATCCCGTTTACAAAAATTACGGCACTCACAATGTTTATCTCTGGGTTGCCCCGTTGCCGAAGAAAAAATAACAGTCCAGCACTTTTGGAGCGCAGGTCATAGACGCGCCTTGGTGGGCGTCCCGCCTGCTTTATGTGTTGTTGCAAGTGAGGACGCTTGCTGTATGTACTGTTGCAGGCGAGGATGACTGCGCTCCAAAAAAGACTTTTTGCCGATTTATCAGGAAAAAACTTTTAGATTCCATCCAATCAAAACGGAACTACTGCCCCAAGGGACCGCCCATGGTGGCGATAACATCTCCGGCTGAGTTTAACCCGTTCGATGGGTTGTAAATATATTGATTGCCTTCTTGGGTTTGATGGCCAATGGCTCTCAAGGCCGCATCGTTCCAGGGGAACTCTCTCTTGCGGTCTGGGCCGAAACTCAAGATTACAAATCCCAACCGGTTGTTCATATAAAATTGCAGGCGCTGCTGGTTTTGCTCTTCTGAATTGTTATGCCAAATGCCGCCGCCGTAGTCATAATAGGTGCGGACACCGCCAAAACTCCCTACACCACCACTCTCTGCTCCAGAATTGGCTGTAAATGGATCACGCGCCGATTCCAAACCACTGATATACGATATGGGTGTGGTCAAAAATTTCCATGAACGGTCTTCCACATCGGGACCGCCGAAATCGGGGATATAGGTGTTGTGGTCAACATAATAAGACTGCAGTGCTGTGCTTAACGAGCGTACATCGGCCCGAACGCGGGCGATCTTGGCGCGCACTTGGGCATTCAAAAAATTGGGGACGGCAATGGCAGCCAAAATTCCGATAATGGCGACCACAATCAGCAATTCGATAAGTGTAAATCCTTTTTGTTGCTTCATCGAATGAATCAATCTCCTTATGGAGGTGAAATGAAGATTCTTTTTGATAGTTGATGATATTGAACCATTAACCTATCGGCTTCATCTATAAATATATCGTATCGAGTTCACAACTGACAACTGTGTGAAATGCTATTCAAGCAAAATCAGAACGCAGTTCATCATTCCAACTACAAACGTTCGACAATTTTGACCCGTTTTGCCGCTCCCGCTTTGTCGAGAGAGGGTTTTTGTTTTACCATGAATTGCACTGGAAGATTTTGCAAAGCATTATCCCATTCGTTGTCTAACAAATCGGTATAATGGAAAAAATAATCTTCTGAATCCACGGTTTCGATAAAGCCATACCCCCGGTCGATTTTCAATACTTTGATTCTCCCCCGAACAAGAAACTGATAGTCGTTCTCGTCTCCATTCAGCTCGGAATCATCCCGGTTAGAAACATATTCATGCATCGCATTTTGTTTTTGTTCGGCAAATTTCCGGCGGCATTCCTGGCAATACACTTTTTCACCCTTTCGCGGGCGGTAATCGGTCCAAAAAGTAGGATCGCCTTCGTGCAAGAGTGATTCACATTGATAGGGCAGTTTTTCGTATTTCAGTTCTATCTCTGAAATCAAATCATTCAACCAAATCAGATCTGTATCACGAATCCGTTCGGCATCATCAGGGTCAGAAAATTCTGGAGTGCAGCTTTGCCGGATGCTGGCAATGACGATCCTCTTGCCCAATTTACGGGCCGAATGGAGAGCGGGAATGTAATCTTTATCCCCTATCAATACCACAGCGATATCGTATGCGTTTGGAACGGCGGCATAATACAATATACTGGATGCCAGGGCTATATCCACACACTTTTCTTTGGGCTCGAAATCATCATCCGCGTCACGATCGAACTTTCGGATTCGCCGTTTGCGAAAGTTCACTGGATACACATCAACTTCGTAGTGATATTCTTCTTTCAGCATGCTGAAAAAATCTTCCCGGGATTGAACCAAATCTTCGTCTCGAAAATCATAATTCACGGCATTGCTAACAAAAATATGGGTTCTTACAACATCCAAATCATCGAGGTTAAACTGCTCACAAACTTTGCCGGCTAATACACCCGGCAATTTACCATAATCAATTTGAAACGAATGCCCTCCATTTTCATCTGCCAAGCGGGGGGCCGAAAAATACAGCCAGGAGCCATCAATAAATATCATCGCTTTACGCATAATATTACTCTAAATTTTATTTTATTTACTCAATATAAATACTTTATATTCTTTTGATATAATAGGTCAGCTGTTTGAAGTAATTCCCCACCCAAGATTGAGAGGGGTTCGGGGAGGGTTGAATGGATATAATGAAGATCCGGCAAAAAGTCTGATCTAGAAAACGACTACA
>CAZEZQ010000858.1:0-3052 GCA_964516245.1 uncultured bacterium
TCATCAAGGCGGGGACATAGGCATTCATGGCCCAGGTTTCCCATTCGCTGCCGGTAGAGCCGAATTTTTTCCCCGCCATAAAGATCACATTTTTGGCTTCGGGCAGGTTGGCGTATGACTCGCGATTCAGCAAATCACACGAAAGGGTATGCACTCCATGTTGCTGTAAATCGTCTATCAAATCAGAATTGGTAAATCGGGATACAGCCGTAACCGATTGGTTGCAGCCTGCTTGCACTCCGGCTTTCATCGCCATTTTGGCCAAGGTGGGGCCCATCTTGCCACCGGCTCCCAAGATCACAATGTCACCCTCCAGTTGAGAAAAGGTTTCTACAACGGCTTGGGTAGGTGTTGAGAGCCATTCTTCCAGATCGTGTTCATTCTGAAATTTACTCGGTAATGACATAAAGTAATCTCAACCCAATTCAGGTCCACTTAATCCATAAACAAATTCCGGTTTTCCTGAATTGGGCGTTTCTCCCCGATACATTCGAATAAAAGGCCGTTGCTGCTGAAATCCGAAACCACGCAGCATATCCCAAACTTGTGGATTGGGGGCCGGAATATCAACATACACCCGCTTTGGACGGCGAATGTTTATGCAATGGCAAAATAAGGTTCGTGCGTCTTCTGCATTGTAAGCCACCCAGGGGCCGATGTGGAAGGCCCGGCTGCCGTCACGCGCCAAAATATAGCCTTTGATCTTCCTATGGTCTTTCAAGCAAAAGGCATAGTCTGGGTAATATTGCAAATACGAAAACAGCACTTGCCTGCGTGATTCGCCGAAGACCGGCCGGTCGAAGTCTTCAAGCGCATCCAACTGGTCGACATGCAAGGCTTGGCAGCCATAGTCATCATACAAAAGGGTTTTAACCGTATCACATTCAAAGCGGGCTTCTTTGTATTCATCTTTAAAACCGATGCCATTGTAGAGCAATTTGCCTTCGGGAGTGGCATCGAGCCGCACGATGACGCCATGGTTCTCCAAATGCTCAATTCCAGCCATGAGCAGAATCTGGCCAATGCCTTGGCGCCGGTAGTTTTGATCGACAATCACCATGGCCACCCAGCCGCTTCTTTCGTAGATAACCGTACAAACAGTGCCGACAATCTGGTTCTGATCGGTCACCACGAAACACCCGCTGGGGTTTAGCGCATGAAAACGCTGCCAATCGGAGAGCAGTTGGTTCCAACCAATCTGCTCGCGCAAGCGTTGGCAGGCGGGGAGATCATGCTTGGTCATCAAACGCAGTGAATATGCTGGAGTTTTCATTTCTTATTAATCAATAAATAGATAGGATCTTTTTATTGTGATGCGGGCTTCCAGCCTGCTACAAGGGGAAACGCAAGCAAGATGCCTGCATCACAACACAGCAAGCAGGCAGGATGAATGCATCGCAACATAGCAATCAGGCTAGAAGCCCGCATCACAATAATCTATTCAATCATTTTTGAGACCATTCTTCAAAAGTCAATGACACTCAATCAAATGGACAAAGTTTTGAATTCCATTGTGTTTTCATCACTCATTTGACATACTGGTTTTTAAAGGTCTGGATGTATAAGATCATCCACGAAGGAGATTCATTATGCAAAGAAATTGGTTCATTTATTTCATATTGGTTTTTACTTTATGTATCACCTCATTGCCGGCGCATTCACAAGAACAAGCCGATTTGATCGTTCATAACGGTAAGATCGTCACTGTAAATGAGGCCTTTGAAATTTGTTCGGCAATGGCCATCAGCGGGAACCGGATCATCCAAGTGGGCGATGATGAATCGGTTTTGCCCTTGGCGTCAAATGAGACAGAAATCATCGACCTGAACGGCAAAGTGGTGATGCCGGGCCTGATCGATTCACATGGCCATCCCGCGGGTGCGGCGGTTACGGAGTTCGATCATCGCATCCCCTCAATGAATACCATCGATGAAGTGCTCGATTATATCAGCCGGCGCGCCCAACAATTGGATAATGGCGAATGGATCAAAGTCGGCCAGGTGTTTCTGACACGCCTCAAAGAAGAGCGATACCCCACCAAAGAAGAACTGGACCAGGCGGCTCCCAACAATCCTGTTATCTTCCGCACCGGTCCCGATGCCGCGGTCAATTCGATGGCGCTCAAAATGAGCGGCATCGACAAAGATTGGGAAGTGGATGACGGCGGGCCGGGCCATGCAGAGAAAGACCCCGAAACCGGTGAGTTAAACGGCATTCTGCGCAGCTGCACCCGCTATTTGAAGTATGAATCACCCTTGCGTGAGCCGACCCAAGCAGAGCATTTGGCGCAGATGAAAAAATTGTTTGCCGATTACAACCGGGTGGGCATTACCGGCATCACCGAACGAGCGGGTGATCCCAAAGAGATGGAACTCTATCACACTCTCTATAAACAGAACGAACTTACGGTGCGCGCGTTTCTCTCACACCATGTGGATACCATCCAATCGGTGGAAGACATTCGTAGTGAGATAGAAAAAGTGACCGAGTCAGAACTATTTCAATACAATAACTATCTTCAAATCGGCGCCATCAAAGTGTTTATGGATGGCGGCATGCTCACTGGCAGCGCCTACATGCGCAAGCCCTGGGGCAAAAGCGAGTTTTACAACATCACCGATCCAGACTATCGCGGTATCCGTTACATCCCCCATGAGAAGTTTGTTGAAATCGCCAAAGCAAGTATGGCGAATAACATTCAGCTGACCGCCCATTGCGTGGGTGACGGGGCCGTGCACGGCTTCATCGACGGCTGCGCAGCGGTGCGGGATCAGTTCGACATTCGAGAACAACGGCCGGTGATCTGCCATTCGAATTTCATGAGCGAAGAGGCGGTGAACAAGGTAGCCGAGATGGGGATATGCGTAGACATCCAACCGGCTTGGCTCAATTTGGATGGCCGCACCCTCACCAACCAATTTGGTTATGAACGGCTTGCCTGGTTTCAACCGTTGCGCGCCCTCTTTGCGGTGGGAGCGGTTGCCGGCGGTGGTTCTGACCACATGCAGAAAATCGGTTCGGTGCGCTCCATCAATTTTTACGAGCCCTGGAT
>CAZEZQ010000859.1:0-1062 GCA_964516245.1 uncultured bacterium
CAAATTACTCATATCAATAAAAAATCCCCGGCTGTCACCCCGAGCGGAAACTGAATCAAACGAAAGGCGTAGGTGATTTGCGCGATACCTTCTGATCCGTATTTGGAAGCAAAATAGGTCTGGGTTATCAACGCATTGATTTGATACACCGCCAGCCCAAACACGCTGGGGGCCAGCATTTTCAGCAATCGTTTGACTGAGGGATGCAATGGATTCTCCCATTGGGGGGGAAAATACCCCACCTTGCGCACTTGAAAGAGCTGACAGCCGAATTGCAAAAATCCGCCAAATATCACGGCTCCCCCCAACCACCACATTAATGGCATTTCAGTGTAATAAAGGGGTCCAAATGTGAGTCCAGCGATCATGCTCAGATTAAAAAATGCGGAAGCCAAAGCGGGGATAAAAAAATAACGATGAGCATTCAAAATTCCCATGGCCCAAGCCGAAAGCGCCAAAAAAAACAAAAATGGAAACATAATCTGTGTGGTCGTAACCCCGGCCCCGACCTTCCAATTCTCATCTTCTGGAAAATTTAACAGATAGGGCACAAAAAACGGGGCCAACACGATCCCCACAATCACCAAACATGCCAGTGAAATGCACAAAAATGTAAATACCGCATTGGCCAATGTGTGCGCTGCCTCTTCACCCTCTTCTTCTTTCACCTTGGCCATCAAGGGGATAAATGCCGCTGAGAGAGCCCCTTCGGCAAACAACTGGCGAAAGGTGCTGGGAATCTTGATCCCAGCTTGAAAGATCCCTTGCCATTCGCCTGGAACAAATGCGGCAATAAACGATTCGCGCACCAATCCCAAAACCCGGCTCATAGAAGTCGCCAGGCTAAACAATCCGGTAGAACGTAAGAGAGAATCCTTTTTGATGGTCATAACGCAGAGATTGTAGGCGGGGTAGGGAAGTATGGCGAAGGTCTATAGGGTCTTTATTCTTTACAATCTGGTAAAGTGTTCCATTGTATGCGGCTTGCTCTCGATGAAGAGATAAAAATGGTAGTTATGACAATCCAGCAAAAAGTTATTTTTGGAGCGCAGGCGTCCTCGC
>CAZEZQ010000859.1:1162-3050 GCA_964516245.1 uncultured bacterium
CTGCAATTACATATAGAGCAGGCGTCCTCGCCTGCAATTACATATAGAGCAGGCGTCCTCGCCTGCAATTACATATAGAGCAGGCGAGACGCCTGCGCTCCAAGATGTGGTACAACAAAATGCTGGATTTTACTTTTTGCCGGATCGTCAGTTATTATACAGACCTGCCCAGACGATCATCTAATAAACCTGCGCACGGTTAAACAGAAAGGAAAATATAACCTTGTGTATGAACTCTTCCATCGGGTATCATTAACGTAACCTTATTTTCTTGGAATAAAGGATAAAATGAAAAATCATGGCGATCTGGAATGTTTCAGATGAGGCCGATCAGGTGGTCCGCGAATATCTAGGCAGCAACGGCGTCACAGAAGAGGACTTGGCGAAATTTGTCGGCCAAGCTGTCCGCAGCAAAATCCTACGTGAGACCATTCGTGAAGTTCAAGCCCAGAATGCTGATTTAAGTGAAGAGGAAGCCATGAACTTGGCGAATGAAGCAGTGGCATGGGCACGTGAAAATCGTTCTTGATACCAATATCATTATCTCAGGTTTGATTTCAATTCACAGCCCTCGAAGCCCTGAATTTTCTGGCCCGTTCCGACTGATAAGGAAAGCGGTATGATGCAGGATGTATTAAATTGAATTTCATCATAAAGGAGCTTCATCAAATGGATCGACGCAATTTTCTTCAATCATTAGCCGCCAGCACCACCGGAATTATGCTTTCAAACCACTCCAACGCCGCATCCGAAGTCATCACCGAAGACAAATGGGGCCCCCTCTTGCCGCAGCGCAAACTGGGCAAAACCAATGAATATGTCACCATGCTGGGTCTCGGCGGTGCGCATGTCAGCAGCCAATTTACGCGCCAAGAATCTGAACGGCTGATCGATCTTGCCATCGAAGGCGGCATCCGCTTTTTTGATACCGCCACTATCTACGGTAATGGTGAAAGCGAAAAACGCTACGGGCTTTATCTCACTCCCAAATACCGCGATGAAATTTTTCTGATGACCAAAACCAACGCAGGCGAACATACCGGCACCACAGCCGATACCGCCCGCCAACATCTGGAAGATTCGCTTCGCAATATGAAAACCGATCATCTCGATTTGTGGACCTTCCACGAAATCATGAGTGTGCAGGACGTGCAAACCCGCATCGATAAAGGCATTATCGATGTGATGATCCAAGCCAAAGAAGAAGGCAAAGTGCGCCACATCGGGTTTTCCGGCCACAAAACGCCCGAAGCCCATAAATTTTTGTTGGAATACACCGATGTGTTCGAAACCTGCCAGATGCCAGTCAGCTGCGCCGACCCCACCTATGGCAGCTTTATCAACAACGTTATGCCCACCCTGCTCGAACGTAGCATGGGCATATTGGGCATGAAAACCCTGGCCGCAGGCGGCCTGTTTGGAGGTACCACCTGGTTCAAAAGCGGACCCGAACCGCGCATTGTCCCCGAACGCGTCAGCGTCGAACAAGCGGTCCACTTCTCCTGGTCGCTGCCCATTGCAGTGTTGATAACCGGGCCCAACAATCTCGATCAACTGCAAGAAAAAATCGATTACGCCCATTCCTTCACAGGCCTAACAGAAGAACAACGCCTTGAGATTGTTGCCAAAGGTGCAGATCTTACGAAAAACAGAGGCGTCGAATTCTACAAAGCCACCGGCTTGGATCAGGAAGACCCCAACCTCCCCCAACCCTTTACCAGCATGGAAGATTGGCGAATCCGTTGAGAAATATTATTTTAAAATGACCATTCTTTGGAGCGCAGGCGTCCCGCCTGCTTTGTATTGCGATGCAGACCTCTCACCTGCTTTGTATTGGAGCGCAGGCGTCCCGCCTGCTTTGTATTGCGATGCAGACCTCTCACCTGCT
>CAZEZQ010000860.1:0-3044 GCA_964516245.1 uncultured bacterium
ATGATGCAAGGGTTTTCAAGGCTTTTTTCATTCTTGAAAGAGCTTGTATTTTTTGCTCAATATTATCGATCTTTGCTTCCGCCCGCTCCTTTACGTCAGCACAACTTGCTGAAGCATCTAGGCTGATAGCCAGCAGATCGTGAATTTCATTTAAAGTAAACCCCAGCTCCTTCGCCTTGCGGATAAAGCGCAAGCGGTCAATGGTTTCTTTTGGATACTGCCTGTACCCCGATAACCGTCGAGGAGGGTCCTCAATCAACCCTTTTCGCTCATAAAACCGAATCGTCTCAATACCCACGCCAGAACGTTTTGCCACTTCGCCAATGGTTAACGTTTCCATGGTTCACCTCATAATCTAATTCTCATGATCTACTTAAAGTATACACCCTGTACTATACTACAGAGTCAAGGGGTGATTTCGAGAAAGTCTAAAAACACAATTAAATATTAACACGATGAAATTTATAAATTATTGATACGCCAACAAAAAACGAGCATGAATAATTCTTTGAGATTATCCATGCTCGCACCAGTAGGATGAACAGTTGTTGGGATTTATTCTTTCAAAAACGAAAGCATTTGTTGAATGTCATTGGTAGGTAGTTCGCAGGTGAAGTTTTGACACACATACGCCGTGGCCTGGTTATTTATGCTGCGTTGTGGTTTTGTATACGGAGCAAGTTGTGAGATGAGGGGGGAGTCTTCCGATTCAGGACGCAGAATAACCACTTTGTTTGGAGAATACTGTTCCCATAAAGCAAAAAGCATATTCTTGGTATCTTCCGAACTCGGTTTTCCACTGATCACGACTTCATAGGAAGGACCTTTGGCAAAGTTCAGCGCATTTAGCATTTGCGTATGAGCCGTGGGGGCTTGTTGTAAGGCTGAAGAAAAAGCCTTGAATAGTCGATCGGCTTTGGCTTCGAGTTCAGTGTCACCAGTAAATTTGCTGATGCGCAGCAAATTGAGCGCCGCAACGGAATTTCCCGATGGCATGGCTCCATCATGGCTTTCCTTGGGGCGCATAAGCAATTTTTCACTGTCATCAGCAGTTAAATAAAATCCGCCGTTTTTGTTGTCTTTAAAATGTGTCATCATGTCTTGATTCAAGCGAATCGCCTCTTCGAGATACGATGGATCAAATGTTGTTTCATACAATTCAAGCAGTCCCCAAACCAGAAAAGCATAATCTTCCAAATGGGCTGTTAGCCCCGCTTCTCCCTTTCGGTAACGCTTCATTAAACGGCCATTGTCTTTTTGGAGATGGGTCAAAACAAAATCGGCAGCCTTTTGAGCGGCTTTGGTGTAAGATTCGTTTTGAAGAATCCGGCCGCCTGTTGCCAGCGCGGCAATCATCAACCCATTCCAATCCGTAAGGATTTTGTCGTCTTTATAGGGATGAATACGCTTTTCACGCGCCTCAAAAAGCTTATCGCGAATGGCTTCGATGCGTTTTTCCAGTACTTCGTTTGAAATATCCATCGTGTTTGACAACTCGTTGTACCATTTCTCCAAGTGCAGGATATTTTGTCCTGTCCTTTCACCAGTGGATTCTTCTCTAAAATTCCCTTCTTCTTTCAAATTAAATACTTTTATGGCTAATTTGGCTTCTTCTGGTGTTAAGACCTTTTTAATTTCATCTATCGGCCAGATATAGAATTTCCCTTCTTCACCTTCGCTATCGGCGTCTTCCGCTGAGTAGAAACCACCCTTGGGTGAAGTCATATCTCGCAAGATATAGGTAAAAATTTCTTCTACGGTTTGCGAGAAAAGTTGGATATCGGTCGCTTGGTAGGCTTCAAGATAGGCAATTGAAATCAGCGCCTGGTCGTATAGCATTTTTTCAAAATGAGGGAGCAACCATTCCCGATCCGTCGAATAACGGTGAAAACCGAATCCAACATGGTCATAAATTCCACCCAAGCGCATTTCTGTTAATGTGTGAACAACCATGTCCAGCGCCCGTTCGTTTCCGGTTTGTTTCCAATACCGCAATAAAAACGTAAAATCATGCGGGCTAGGAAATTTGGGGGCATTTCCAAATCCTCCATGCATTTCATCAAAACGCTCCTCTAAAGCAGAATATGCAGTTTGAATGATGCCATCTGGAAGGGCGCCGGGAGATTGACCCGTTACATGTTGATCCAACACAGACGTAATCTGGTTGGCTGATTGCAATACATCGTCACGACGGTTCTTCCACACTTGGGCGATTTGGGGGAGAAGATCCAGCATACCGGCTCGGCCAAAGCGGCTTTCGCGGGGGATATAGGTCGCGGCAAAAAATGGTTTTTTCTCAGGAGTAAGAATCACCGTCATGGGCCAGCCGCCGCTGCCGGTCATGGCCTGGGTCACAGTCATATACACCTGATCCAAGTCGGGACGCTCCTCCCGGTCAACTTTGACACAAATGAAATGCTTGTTCATCAATCGCGCCACTTCTTCATTTTCAAACGATTCACGCTCCATGACATGGCACCAGTGGCAGGTGGAATACCCGATAGAGAGAAATACCGGTTTGTCTTCTTTCTGGGCTTGTTCAAAAGCCTCTTCTCCCCAAGGATACCAATTCACGGGATTGCGGGCATGCTGCAACAGGTAAGGGCTTTCTTCAAAAATGAGCCGGTTAAACTCCTCACCACCATCAGGAGGCAAGTTGGAAATCTCGTTCTTGGAAGGCAATGGCGCCCGAGTGTGTCCAGCGCTTTCTGTGATTTCTTCTTTCGGAGATGAAGGAGTGGCGCTGTCAGAAGTTTTCATTTTGGATTCTGCTTGAGTTGAATATGGCGGTTCTTGAATTTTTCTTTCAAAAAACATAAAAGAAAATAAGATAGCGCTTAAAATCCCTACAATTAACAATGGAACTCCATAGTTGTAAACAAGTTCTTTTTTACCGAACATCTGTCAAACCTCCAAAGTAAGTAATATCTCTTATGAAATACTTGATGCAAGTTCTGAAATTCTAGTTGGTTATGCATACTATTTACGGAAATCAGAAGTCGTTCAATCAAACCGGCTCGGCGGGAGCCTCGCCCTCCTAAAGG
>CAZEZQ010000861.1:0-3014 GCA_964516245.1 uncultured bacterium
AGAAACCCAATGAGGTATTATCAATACTGTTGCGGTAGATTGTTGAATGCGCCCTGTTAAAAGACGGGAACAATAACAAAACCGAGCTTACTTTCATATAACCCCGCAGGTTGTCCTGAACTGATACGTACCCTGAAAAGAATGTCAGTGGATTCATTGGAAACCGGTCCGGAACTATAGGCAATTTCTGAAAGTGCTCCGGTAAGAGGTGCAAACGTATCATTGAGTAAAAACCGTGTTGATCCACCAGACAAGGTATTGTCCCCAGCATGATACCCATAGCAACTCATTGCGGATATTGGGCACCCCGTGTCCCACGAGACTGGAGAAGCATTTGTTCCACTAATGTCCTCTATCGTTGCCCCACCCCCACTCAACAAATCCTGCTGTTCAGATACTAAAATCTGATATCCTTCCGTCGTATTGGTTGTGACCGTTAGTCGCTGTGCCGCATTCTTCGAGCTTCCAAGTGTCAGTGACCCAAACGGAACAGACGTTGCTGTCGTCGTTACATCAAGTACCACACCCTCAACAGTAGTACCGCTTGAAACACCATTGACTGAAAAACTTAATGTTGCTCCTTCTGTTGAAAGTGACGGCAATGTATTTGTTGATGACGTAGAAACCGGTTCGTTCCTTGTTGTGTCATACACTCGAAAGAAGTAGGTCACATTGGGTTCTGCATCATAGTGTTGCACGGTAAATTCAAACTCTCGTTTTGTCCCTTTTGCAAAAACAAAGTTCGAGGTTCCCCCTGTAAAGAGAGCGCCATTGTCGGAAAATGCAAGATACCCAACTGACTCACTCGTGTGTGTTCGTTCTCCATCATCCCGCTCATCAAATGCAAACTGGACTGAATCAATGTCAATCGCGTCATGTCGTACCCACCCTCCCTCGGCACCGTTTCTGGTTTGTTTTGTACCAAGAACACCGGGGATAGTTTCAAACACCTGCGAAAATGCTTGCTCATACCACGGCACATCGTCCCATCCTGTTACTGACTCTGCGGTCGTCGTTGCTTCATACGAAATACCATGATTTGAAAATGTTCCCCCTTCAACCGCAATCCAGCCGATAGTTTCCGCAACGGATGGCGCATTCACCTCACCATCCGGCACTTCAAGTGCACAGGTGAAGTCATTACTGGTTATAGAAGTAACAGATGTGGTTAAAAAGTCGGGAGTGCCGGTATTATTGTCAGTTTGCAATGATGCAAACACCACAGGGGCGCTCAAAAAAGATTGTGTAAACTGACATGTATCATCTGATGTGCCCGCAACAGCGTTCCCGTAATACCTGTCGACATCTTTTGTGTCTACATCCACGCTCCTGCCATCGGGCAATGTATAGGATCCCCGCTCCATTACAATGTACGACACAAGCTCAACGCCATGATCGTCTGCTTCATTGTCGGGTTCTTGAATACGTACAGTAAAGCTGGATGTGCTTGTCGCGGTAATAACGGCAACTGCAGGATCCCCGGTGCCGTCACCGGAAATGGATTCCACAATAAACACCGGGTCAATATATGTATGAAGTAGCGAAACAAGTGTGCCAAAACTGTTTGCTGTCGTCGTTCCAACTTCACCAACAATTGTCGGCGCATAGGAATATTCATTATGCGTTCCACAACCATCTCCTACCCCTCCCGAACAACTGTCCGCACTCGCTATTACTCGTTCGGTAATTGTTGCTCCTTCGGTTCCAGAACCATCGAAAAAACACCACTGTGAACCATCGGCACATGAATCCATGTCTGCGACATCATTATATGTACTGAAATCCGAATACTCTGACCACTGGAGAGTATACTTCGCATCAGTACCATCCCTCCCCGCAACTTCTTCAAGAACGATACGTAATTTTATTGCATCTCCCTGCGCAACATTTACCGGTGCAGTGTTTGTTCCCGCTAATGGAATAGTCGGTGTCAATGCGGTTTCATCTCCAAACCAACGCCACTCCGCTTGTTCGACCTCAAACCCTGCAGTTGTAAGTACGGGGTAATATATGTATGAGTCCAGTTCAGAACCATCGGCCTCAACCATTCTAAAACAGTAACTCGTCAAATCTGTTACTGTATTCGCTTCCAAAATCCAATCGTATTCAACATCTTCTCCGATATACACCTTATATGGATTAACTGCCGAAGTTGCAACCTCTTCGTATGTCCCGGACCGATCTGACACCGACAAAAGAAGATCACCTCCTGTTGGTGGATTGGTTGAAAGTGCAGTTCCTCCAAGAACAGTTGCATTGTATCCACGCCAGACTGCAGTAGTTGAGGCACTGTCCCCTATTTCGCTCCAGTCAACAACTGCACCACATGTTGTTGTACGTTCGCCGTACTGCAGTGTAAATGCTTTTGTTTCTTGAGAAAGATTCGAACCGGTTACAGAAAGTGCCATACGAAGTCGCAGTACATCTTCTTCGGTCGGGGGTTCGTCGTTGCTTGTAATAGCGGTATTCTCACCAAGATCAACTCCTCCTACAGGCCATGCATCGGTGGGAGTAAGTGCATCATTATCAACATAAAATCGGTAATAATTTTGTGACAGTGTTAACACTGCGGTGGGCCATTCAACAATTTCTGTGCGATACGCCCGACCGGAACCGGTGTCCGATATCCATAATTCATAAAATGTGGTCGAGGTAATTCCCGCGCCCATTATGGCTCGTGGATGTGCAGTATTGTCTCCCAAGCCCCACATATTCATAAAAATTGAAGCATTGTTTGTCGCTACAAGCGTACCGCCAATAGGAATAGCGTACGTTGATGGTTCAGAGCCACCTGCTGATTGCGTTCCATTGCTTCGAATCACGTTCATTGGAGTCCCGTTTGTCTGTGTATTTTCAATAACCCACGCCACTGACACATGCGAAGAAATGGAAGCTGATGTTCCGGGCACAGCGTACGATATGTATCCAACTGACGAGAGCCACACTTGATGTCCAAACTCATCCACTTGATTTACACCAACCCGTTTCTGAACATGCAAGAACGCTCTTGAAGT
>CAZEZQ010000862.1:0-3003 GCA_964516245.1 uncultured bacterium
GACCGCTCTTTTTGATGGTGCTGCCCCCCATATCAGAGCGGTTGAAGAAACCATGTTTCGCCCCTATCAAATTGCCCGTGTTACTATGAAAAATTGGGATGATAAAAATGAAGACGGCAAAACCCAGCGCAATGAAGTCGAAACCGTCAATCATCAAAACGGCGAACCGGTGAGTTTTATCGGCACCAATCCTATTGATACCCCCGCTTGCACCCGCTGCCATTCCAGTTATGTCTCTAACAGCGACAAATACACTTATCACAAAGAAGAATATGATTATTGGAAAAACACCTTTGCTAACACCAGCGAATACTACGCCCGCGTCAAAGGCGCCGCCATCAGCATGCTCGAAATTCATGACGACAAACGCGGCACAGATTTCCTTTCCAATTATGATCCCAGCGACACCACCGGCGCTTCCAACACCCGGCTGGGCCGTCCGCCGGTCAAATGCCAAGATTGCCATGCTGATAACATCATCGGCGTTCTGCAAAGCGATACCGATCTCCGCACGGGCAAGAAGATCCGCTCACTCACCGTTGCTATGCACCTCAGCCATATGGAAAGTTCCCCCGAACCTGACAAACACGGCCGCGCCGCCAATTGCCAGGTATGCCACCCCGCCCACGTGCAAAGCGGCTCGATGGAACGCTACCCGGTCGACAAATTCGGCCGCTTCAAGGGTGTCCGCACCGGTGACATTCGAGATTATTGGGGAGGCTGTTTCATTGGACGCGATGTACACTCGAATCCACGCGCCCAATCAATGGTAACCACCAACAGCCACCTTAACAGCGTGGGAACCTATCTCAAAGAAAACGTAATGAACGACGGACTTGGGCTGTATTGCACCAATTGCCACAACCTGGGCTCACGTTTGTTATACAAGGCCGATTCGCTCGACAATTACGAGCAGCAAGGCACAACTCTGCGCAACAAATCGATGGATGAAATCGTCTCAGCATTGAATGAGATGGAAGGCGGGATTTATAGCAACTATACGGCAGAAGATTTCTTTGACCCCAAAGTCACCCCTGTCGACCGAGTCAGCGATGTATGGAAAAACACTCCCAGCGAACCCTATAATAGTGTAGACGATGCCGGTGATTATTGGCTTTCTGCAGGCGAACCGCACTGCGCCGATTGTCACAAGCCACCCTTCGTCGAAAGTTTGGGCGGCAGTTACTTCCCCGTCGATCAAGAAAAGAAATACTCCCTTATGCGATATTCCAAAGGCCACAGTGGCATCACCTGCCAGGGGTGTCACCAATCCACCCACGGCCTCTATCCTGTGAATCCCATTGGTCCCGACCCTACCACTCACCAACAAGCTGCCATGCTCAACCCCGATGGCTCCACCGGCCCCATTAAATGCGCCGCCTGCCATGTGGTCGATGAACAGGGAGTGCCCGACTTAGTCAACGAAGCCATGTTTGTCCTCTTCCCCGATGACGAATTCCCCACTCGCTACGACAAAGCAGTCGCCTTGTCGCATACATTGCGGTAGAACGACAGCTGGTTCTGGTAGGATGGGTCATTCGCCACGGCGAATTTGACCCATCTTAACTGAGCTGGATTGGCTTCTGCCCATCAATTCAAAATCTCTCTTCACCAAAACTTTCTCCCTCTGAGTTAGAGTGAGCGCTGCCATAAATTAACTTCTGCACTTACTTGCACTCAAGAAGACGTATTTTCACGAATCTCTTCCTTCAGCTCGGCGATCGCCACATCCCAATCCTTGAATTGCAGTTTTCCTTGCTCAACCAAACTCCTGCGTTCTTCCAACACTTCACGATGCCATGCTGGTGATGGATGTTCATCGGGTTTTTTGGAAATGTCGGCCCAGAGTGCTTCCATGACTTCTAATTTCTCAGCAAGCGTCATTTTATCTAACGGCAAGTCGATAGACATAAGTGATTCCTTTCTTGAACCATCCTAATATACATCTACAACCGGTGAATCCCAAATCCACCCCCCACCTCAATCGATGAACCGGTAGAATAATCAAAATAGCCTTGGGCGATGGCGCTGACTGATTTGCCGATATCTTCGGGGGTGCCCCAGCGGCGTTGGGGGGCAACCTTGCCTTCGGCAAACAGTTTGTCATATTTGTCTTTCACCACTGAAGTCATATCAGTGGCGATGATACCGGGCTGGATTTCGAAAACGAAAATGTTTTCATCCGCCAACCGGTCGGCGAACAATTTGGCCGCCATAGACAATCCCGCTTTGGAAAGGCAATACTCCCCGCGATTGATCGATGAGGTAAAGGCTGAAATTGAGGACACAAACACGATTCTACCTACATCGATTTTACCCTGATTGCGCAGTTCAATCATTTTGTTGGCGGCGTACTGGGTCAAGAAAAAGGGGCCGGTAAGGTTGGTGTCCATCACATAGCGGTAGCTATCCATGCTCATTTCCAACAGGTCCGCCCGCACTTTGGGGGCTACGCCCGCATTATTCACCAGTAGATCGAGGCGTCCATATATCTCGATAGTGGTATCGATCAGCCGTTTGCGGTCATTTTCTTCGGCGACACTACCCTGGATGATCTCCGCCCGACGGCCTTGTTCTTCGACCAAAGATTTTGCTTCTTCAGCGGCTTGCTGATTGCCAGCGTAATTTACAATGATATCGAAACCGGCTTTAGCGAGTTCGATGGCGACACCGCGGCCAATGCCCCGGCTGGAACCTGTGATCAATGCGCTTGGTGTAGATGGCATTTTGCCCTCCTGAAGACTTAAATAACAATCCGGCAAAAAGTATTATTTTGCCTTGAGGTGTTGTACACATTGTGATGCAGGCATCTTGCCTGCACTATATATTGCTGCAGGCTTGAAGCCTGCACCACAATTCTAAACTTTTTGCCGGATCGTCTTATATCATTTCAAATCATTGTAAAATAGAATTGATAATTTTCGAACATGCATCAAGAATTGAAATCGAGCGAAGAATACGATTATGGAAAATTTCACTCTTCCGTATTTTATCATACCCTAT
>CAZEZQ010000863.1:0-2995 GCA_964516245.1 uncultured bacterium
CCCCCCTTAAAAAGGGGGGAACTTTAAGGTTCACATTTTGTGGGGAAAGATCAACCAATCTTGGGGAGGGAATATTCATAAAATACCACTTTTTCATTCTTTACGCACCCACCTTTTCTTTCATCATGCAGCATTTTTTATACTTTTTGCCGCTGCCGCAGGGGCAGGGGTCATTGCGGCCAATTTTTTTGTGCGCCGTGCGAACCGGCTGCGGTTTGCGCTGCGCTTTGGTAGGCGAACCATCACCGCGATGGGCGGTCATTTGCTGCTGTTGCGGGCGCAAGCGTTCGCGTGGGTCTTCTTGCGTAACTTCGACATGGAACCAGCTGGCCACGCTTTGCTGCTCGATGTGATCGTACATCTCTTGAAACTGAGCGTAGCCTTCTTTTTGGTACTCTTGCAGTGGGTCTTTTTGTCCATAGGCGCGCAGACCCACCGATTCTTTCAGGTGGTCCATGTTGTAGAGGTGATCTTTCCATTTGGCGTCCAAGGTGCGCAGCATGATGATGGACATCAACCATTGGGAAAATTCTTCGCCGAATTTCTGCTTGCGCTGTTGAAATCTTTCTTGAACTTTTTCGAAGATTTTCTCATGTATCTCATCCTGCGACATGGCCCGTTCATAGCCCAGCCAATCGGCAAAATCCGCCCCTTCCGGAATGTCGATGTTGAAATAGTGCTTCATGTGATGGCGCAAGTGGCCGTGTTCCCAGGTGGCCGAATCGCGAAGATCGGGCATGGAAATATCGATGACGTAATCGATGACATCACGAACCATCGTGCCAAAATGTTCTTCGGGATTTTCATTGTTCAATAGATCCTGGCGCATGCCGTAGATGGCTTCGCGCTGTTTGTTCATCACGTCGTCATATTTCAGAATGTGTTTTCGAATGTCAAAGTGGTGGGCTTCAACCCGTTTTTGGGCGTTTTCAATGGCGCGTGACACCATGCCCGCTTCTAACACTTCGCCTTCTTGCATACCGAAGCGCTCAGCCAGTGATTTGATGCGTTCTCCACCAAAAATGCGCATCAAGTCATCTTCAAGCGAGAGAAAGAAACGGGATGAGCCGGGGTCGCCCTGGCGGCCCGAACGTCCGCGCAACTGATTGTCGATGCGGCGGCTTTCGTGCCGTTCGGTTCCCAACACGTGCAACCCACCCAGTTCGACTACGCCTTCGCCCAATTTGATGTCGGTTCCACGTCCCGCCATGTTGGTGGCGATGGTGATGGCTTGTTTTTGGCCGGCATTCATGACAATTTCGGCTTCACGCTCGTGGTTTTTCGCGTTCAACACATTGTGGGGGATGCCGCGCTTTTTTAGCATGCCGGAGATTTTTTCGGATTTTTCAATCGAGACCGTTCCTACCAACACGGGTTGGCCCAAATTGTATTTTTCTTCGAGTTCATCTGCGATGGCGTTGTATTTTTCTTTTGTGGTTTGATACACCACATCGGGATGGTCGGCCCGGGCCACCGGTTCGTTGGTGGGAATCACCACAACCTCGAGTTTGTAAATTTCCATAAACTCTTGGGCTTCGGTGTCTGCCGTGCCGGTCATACCGGCCAAAACATCGTAAAGACGGAAGTAATTTTGAAATGTAATACTGGCCAGGGTCTGGTTTTCTTTTTGAATTTTCAGGCCTTCTTTGGCTTCTATTGCCTGGTGGAGGCCATCGCTGTAACGCCGGCCCGGCATTTTGCGGCCGGTAAATTCGTCAACAATCACCACCTCGCCGTTTTCGACCATATAGCGGTCGTCGCGCTTGAATAATGAATGGGCGCGCAGCGCCTGCTGAACGTGATGGATCAAATCAAGATTGTTTTCATCATACAAATTGACATTCAGCAGCTCTTGCACCTTCTCTTGGCCTTTTTCTGTAAGCATGACCACCTGGTCTTTTTCATCCACAGTATAATGCTCATCGAGTTGCAGTTTGCGCACCGCCCGGTCGACGAAATGATATTTATCGGTGGATTGCTCGGTTGGGCCAGAGATAATCAAAGGGGTACGGGCTTCGTCGATTAGAATGCTGTCCACCTCGTCGACGATTCCGAAATACAATTGCCGCTGCACGCAATACTCTTTTGAGATCGCCATATTGTCGCGCAGATAGTCAAAGCCAAATTCATTGTTGGTCCCGTAGGTAATGTCGCAGGCATAGGCATCCCGGCGTTCTTCCGGCGGCATGTCATTTTGGATCGCGCCCACAGTCAAGCCGAGAAACTCATAAATCGGTCCCATCCAGTCCCGGTCACGGCGAGCCAGGTAATCATTGACGGTAATGATATGCACACCTTTGCCGGCCAGGCCATGCAGATAGGCGGCCAGAGTGGCGACCAGGGTTTTCCCTTCCCCAGTGGCCATTTCGGCGATTTTGCCGTCGAAGAGTACGATCCCCCCCATAATTTGCACATCGAAATGGCGCATGCCAACGGTTCGCTGGCTGGTTTCGCGCACAACGGCGAATGCTTCTGGAATCAGGTCGCGCAAATTTTCTCCGTCGGCAATTCGTTGCTTGAATACATCGGTCTGTTCGCGCAATTGCGTGTCGCTCAGGCTTTTGGCCCAGTCTTCGTATTGATTCACCGCCTCAACCATCGGGGCGTATTTTTTCATATCACGCGACTGCTTGGTGCCGAATAAGGATTTCAATATCGATTGAACTACTGGCATAACGATTTCCTATTTTTTCAAATTATTTGTACTCACTATATAAACGTTTCGGAACGTATTTTGTCTTTTGTATCTAAATTGAACATTATAGCATTTTGAAGGCATTTTGTGAGATGGAGTGGAGCGCAACAGTGAATCAGATTTTTCAGATGAATGAAATTGAATTTGAATATATAATACCAAGTGAAAAGATGAAAGAGGTGTTGAAGATGAATTTGAACGAGAGAATTACAGCACATCCAGATGTTATGGTTGGGAAACCCGTGATTAAAGGAACGCGAATTACTGTGGAATTCATTTTAGATCTTTTCGCAAATGGGT
>CAZEZQ010000864.1:0-2994 GCA_964516245.1 uncultured bacterium
GGGAAGGTTCATGACAACAAAACTATTCTCAAAAATTTGATTGTGATATTCTTCAACTACGTCTTTTGAAGACATCAGATTTTTAATCATAGGGAGGACATTATGATTCGACCATCAATGATGATAAGGCCATTTCTAACTGGTGTTGCTTGTGTTTTGTGTGCAATGTCAGTTCAGGCGCAAGATGTGGAGGTACTGCGGAAAGGCAAAACCTTCATCGAAACCAAAACCTATACGCTCGAAGAAGATCAGGCGCTTTTGGAAAAATTCGAAGGGCTGCGGGTTGCTGATGTGTGTGACGGGATGGACAAAGTGGGGCTGCCCGATGTGGGGCTGATGCATCACTCGATCAAACCGTTGTGGAAAGATACAGAAGAATTTACCCACCGAATTATTGGCATTGCAGTGACTGCTCGTTACGTTCCCACTCAAACCGTCCCTCCCCAGGGTTTGGATACTGAAGAATTTGATGCTTGGGTTGGAAGGACCTACAGCCAAAAAACTCCCGAACCGTTTACGGCCCTACTGCGTGAGGGCTCAGTAGTGGTTATCGAAGAAGCCCCGCACACCGATGTGGGCACGATCGGATCGAATAACATTATGTCATGGATCAGCAAAGGCGCTGTGGGAGTGATTACCAGCGAAACAGCCCGTGATACCGATGAAATCATCGCCCAAGGCATTCCACTCTATTACAAAAATGTAGGCCGAGGTATCCGGCCAGGCCGTAACCGTATCGATTCGGTTAATCGGCCCGTCGTGTGTGGAGGAGCATTGGTTATGCCGGGCGACGTAGTGGTGGCTGATGGTGACGGAGTGATCGTCGTGCCTCGCGACGCAGCCGAAGAAGTGGCTGAGTATGCCCATGATGTCATCGCGAATGACAAAGCCGGACGACGGGCGCTTTATCAAAAATTGGGGATTCCGGAAGACCCTTCGGTGAAATAATTAACTATTCCTGTAGCTCAAAATTAGAAGAACACGGAAGTTTTGTTTCGTGTTCTTTTTTTTATACAAACGATCAATAAAAGCCTTCTCTAAATTATATAGTCTATAAAATTAAGTATTTTGGGGTTCAAAAGGGCCTAAGGGACTAAAAGGATTTGATAAAAATAAACCGGTTGGAAACCGAGGCTCTTTTGTAACAACAAAATCAAATGTCATGAATCATATACGCCTGAATTTGGGGTGGTTATAACAAAATTATTTCAGAAAGTCTAATTTGACTTTGCCCATGAACAAGATTGAATTACAATTTTTTTATTCCAAGCATTACTTTGAATCAATTATATGGGAAATTTACACAAAACCTGAGGAAATGTATATATATCTTTGCGTTGAAGATGTATACTGTAAGAAGTTATGGTTTATCAATTTCGTCTAGAATGGAAAATCAATCATTGGCTTGCGTCTAACAATATTGACACAACTTGTTGAATTATTTTATGTTAGAATACCAGCGCAAACATAAGGTCATAAAATTATGGGCTCTTTTGATTTTGTCGATAGTGAAAACGCCGCGTATATTGAACAACTCTATCAGCAGTATTTGAAAGATCCGAAATCGATAGAGAATGAATGGGTTGCATTTTTTTCCGGCTATGAACTCGCGTCGGGCCGCTCTGCCTCCGAATTATTTGCTTCTGCCAAAGATTCTCCAGAACGGAGGACGGATTTAACCGAGGGGGTATACGCCTTGGTACATCGATACCGCGAGATGGGCCACTTGGTGGCCCATCTAGACCCGCTCGGGCATAACCGCACGATGCACCCTTTGCTCGAGCTTTCTGAATTCGGGTTATCGAATGCCGATTTGGATGCCACAGTCAGCGGCGGCGGGTTTAAAGGATTTCAAGGCGGGACCTTACGCGAACTTATCGAACAACTGCGAAGCACCTATTGCCAAACTTTCTCCGTTCAATACACCGATATCTCCGACAAAAACCAGCGCAATTGGCTGGAAGACCGAATGGAGCCCATACTCAACCACCCCCAGTTTCCCAAAGAGCAATGCCAACATATATTAAAATCCCTTATCTACGCAGAAGAATTTGAACAATTTCTGCACACCAAATACGTGGGTCAAAAGCGTTTTTCGATTGAGGGCGGGGAGTCATTGATCCCCATGTTGGATACATTGGTGGAAGCCAGTTCGGAGTTGGGGATCGACGAAATCATATTTGGCATGGCGCACCGGGGCCGGTTGAACGTACTCGCCCACATATTGAATAAACCGTATGAATCGTTTTTTGCCGAATTTGAAGGCAACGCTCTCACCAACAATGCCGAAGGCGACGGCGATGTGAAATATCATTTGGGGTATTCTTCTGACAAAGTCACGGGACACAACAAAAAAATTCATCTTTCGCTTTGCCCCAATCCCAGCCATTTGGAATTGGTGGATCCCGTTGTGGAAGGGATCGTGCGAGCCAAGCAAGAACATAACAATGACACAAGGCGCTTGAGTGTGATTCCCATTCAAATTCACGGGGAGGCCGCCTTCACCGGCCAGGGGATTGTTTACGAAACCATTAGCCTTTCGGAACTGCCGGGATACCACACCGGTGGGACAATCCACATTATTGTAAACAACCAATTGGGGTATACTGCTCCCCCACTGCAAACCCGTTATACAACCTACCCTACCGACGTCGCCAAAATGGTGCAGGCGCCTGTATTTCATGTTAATGCAGACGACCCGCAGGCCGTGGTTCATGCCGCGCGTTTGGCGATCGAGTTTCGCCAGCGATTCAAGACCGATGTGATGATCAATTTGTGTTGTTACCGCCGGTATGGACATAACGAAGCCGACGATCCATCGTTTACTCAACCGTTGATGTATAAAGAGATCAAAAAACATCCCACCACCGCCCAGCTGTATGCCGAACGCCTGGTGAGTGAAAATATTCTCACTCAAGATGAAACCGATCGGCTTCGGCAGGAAGCCCAAGACACTTTGAATCGTTCATTTGAGACTGACCGGGAAGATCCTCC
>CAZEZQ010000865.1:0-2993 GCA_964516245.1 uncultured bacterium
CTTTACGATATATTGTGTGGCCATTTTCTGGATCGGACTTTTTGCCGACTTGTCATCACTGGAAGCATCACGAACCCAAGTACCTTTTTCATCTGTCGTCCTTCCGTTGCTAACGACCAAGCTCACCTGCGGCCGCCGCTGGTTGGGCGCGGCTCGGGGCCTCGCCGCCGAACGCTCAGCATCAGCGGCAGCGCACAGCGCCGTCCGCTGCATGCTGTTGTTGGGATTTTTCCATCAGATGTCGAATGTCAAACCTATGTCGAAACCTATGCGCTAATCACTTTCTTTGCAGCACATTTACCAATATCGCGCCAAAGCATGAACACTGCGAGTGGGGTAAGAATGTAAGCTGACGCATTCATCAGTATGACAATGAGTTCCGTGGGCGGTAACAATTGGTTACGGAAGATGAAAGGATATGCAACTATCGCCGTGATGGGCATGAGCGCTAGGAGCAAGAAATTCCACCATGCGATCTTAGGCCGGAACACAGCAAATATGTTTTCTCTCGTTTCCACCTTGCTATGTCTGTGGAGTGTATAGAGGGACACGCCGAGGTAGAGTGGCAGTAACAGTGAATTCACTGGTTTCGCAGCGAGCATTGGAAGCCATGCTTCAATGAGCATCGGCGCCCAGAGCGCCAAAGTAAGAACGCCAAAGACTCCGAATTCTATCCTGGTTGGCTTGAATTGCTTCTCGCGAACAAGATTCAGGATGATGTAGCCAGTAAGAAGGCCGGCGCTTGTGAATAACACAAATCCAGTGAACTGGCCTGGTTCAGGGATGAATGGTTCATCCCCCACGTGTGTCCACGGCGCCCAAAATACCCAGAAGAACCCCATGCTACTCGCAAGCAGGATGGTATACACGGAGGGTGCAGAGGCTGGGGTATTTGGAATGAATTGATATTTTGAATGAATAGTCTATTCATCCCTCCTCCAATGAAATGGGGGAGGTTAGGAAGTAATGTCATGAACATAAAAAATTTTGTTATGTAACTCTCAGTCGTAGAGCGGCCATTGGTTTACTGAGACTCCACCTTCTTGAAGTTCCATGAGCGCCCAGATAGATTCATTGCCAGTATCACCAGACGGATTGCCGGCAGCATCAACCATGTGATAGGCCCAGCGCCCGACACGAGACCCGCTGCCGTCGGCATCGTTGATCACCAGATCCCAACCAATGATCAAACGGATTATCTCAAGAGGGAGCAAAGTGAGTTAAGTCTCAATTCACATGTATTACAAAATGTGACTAGTAGTTTAAGACATTTGAAATTGAGGGGCATAAAAGGGCATCAAAGACCAAAAGGACCGAAAGGATAAAAATAATTTCAAGGGATGTTGCGAGAACAACGTACCGGCTGGAAGCCGATGCTACCCTTTGACAAAATCAAATGTCATGGAGTATTAGCGGGAATTAATACAAAAAATCTATCGGATGGAGTTTTGTGGAGATGGAAACGAAATGAGTTAAAATGCATTTCACATAGATCGAATTTTTTGTTTGGATTGAGAATTATTGATTTGATTCAAGCGATCCTTTTTCAATTTTCGCCTCTGCCAATTCCTGGTAGTCTGAAAATCCATCTGTCACATTGGTGATGTCAATGTATCCTTGTTCTACAAGAAATTTGGAGGCGCGGGCGCTGCGGCCACCAGAATGGCAATATACGATGATTTTTTTATCTTTGGGCAGTTTGGAATATTCTTCTTCAAACACACCGCTGTTTTTGGGCATCAATGTGCAGCCTGGGATATGCCCGGCATTGTATTCTTTGGGTTCGCGCACATCCAAAAAGATTACATCGTCTGAACCCACCAATGACAAAACTTGTTCGGTGGAGATGTTTTTGTAAGATGCTTCTTTGGTATCAGGTTGGATGAGTGTGAAGCCCAGAGTGAATATCAAGATGATAGCGAGTAGTGGGATTGAGATTCGGAGTGTTTTTTTCGGCATTTTGGATTTTCACTTTCTTGGAAGTTTTCATTCTTAGATCATTTTTTTTGTTGACGGGCTGATGTCCACCCTACATTGTTTCAAATATTTAGGGATTTGTTTGATGGGTCAAACGACGCGACCCATCCTATGAGTTATGCGAGCATTTTGTTGACTACTTTTCCTGCTACGTCGGTTAGGCGGAAATCGCGGCCTTGGTAGCGGTATGTCAGTTTTTCATGGTCGAGGCCGAACAGGTGCAGCAGGGTGGCGTGAAAGTCGTTGATGTGGATTGGATCTTTGACAATGTTCCAACCGATTTCATCGGTCTCGCCGATTACCTGGCCTCCTTTGATTCCACCGCCTGCCAAGAACGAACTGAAAGCGAAGGGGTGGTGGTCGCGCCCGGTGTTGGCCAGCCGGTCTTGCCCGGCACGGTTTTCGCCCAACGGGGTGCGGCCAAATTCAGCGCCCCACACTACCAGGGTTTCATCGAGCATGCCGCGCTGTTTGAGGTCTTTGATAAGCGCGGCTATGGGTTGATCGGCCATCATGCAATTGTATTTGAGTTGTGGTTCAAGATTGTTGTGGTGATCCCACGAGGCATGGTAAATATTGATATAGCGCACCCCGCGCTCGACCATGCGCCTTGCCAATAGGCAATTGCGGGAGAAAGTTGAAAACGTGCCTCCACCACCATAGCCCCGGCCGGCCTTGTCTCTCCAATCCGAATCGTCGCGGTTTACACCATACATCGCTAAGGTTTCGTTCGATTCGTCGCTGAGATCGATCAATTCGGGCGCGGCGCTTTGCATGCGAAACGCCAGTTCATACGAGGCGATGCGGCTTTGAATTTCTTCATCGTTAATGCTTTCAAACTTCAGCCGGTTCATTTCGCGAATGGCTTGGATGGTTTTCTCTTGCATCTCGGGGCTGACGCCTTCGGGATTGCCGAGGTTCAAAATGGGGTCGCCGTGGTTGCGGAATAAGGTGCCTTGATAAATCGAGGGCAAGAATCCACTGCCCCAGTTCGAGGCGCCGCCGCTGGTGCCGCG
>CAZEZQ010000866.1:0-2991 GCA_964516245.1 uncultured bacterium
TTTTGCCCCCCTTATCAAGGGGGGTAAGCACCGCAGGGGCTGGGGGGATTTGGTGCTATGAGAAGAGTCAGATCCCCCCCTACCCCCCCTTATTAAGGGGGGAACTTCAAGGTTCACATTTTGTGGATAAAGATCAGAGGCTTGGGGGAGGAGTTGCTTATGCCAAATCATGGGGAAAATTTTTATGAACCACAGATTCAATATACCTTCATTGCGAGGAAAGGTTATTCCAGCTTTGGAAATCACCGTTTTTGTGCTTTTGCTGCTTTTTTGCCTGACTGCGTGGTTGCTGCCGCCGCGAAAAATATTTTCATTGCGCGATGCTCTTGATGCTTCTCATGAAAACTTTTCAGAGCTCGTTTCGTTGGATCCGCAACACATTGTTTCCGTCAATCTTCCCCCTGAATTTCGTAACTTTTACAACCGGCCGGAATTATCCACTTTCCGCTTGTATCGCGACTTGCGGCAAACATCGCCCGATTCTCCTATAGCCAACGAGTTGACGTTTCATCTGTATGAAATGCTCGAACAATCGGCTTTGCCTACACGAGAATCCACCGGTTTGTTTTTTTATGTTGTGGGCATCAATTTGCGCCAGAGCCAATACGGCCTGCGCGCCGCTGCTCCTTCTTTGCAGTATAGATTTCATACCAACACTCCCCTAACCGACGAGGGGAAAATGCTGTGGTATGGCCGTTTGGCCAGATTGCCCGCTGTCACGCATGATGCTGAAGCGGTGTTGGAGATGATTCGCCCCGCGTCCAAAGGTTTCCTTTGCGATACCGTCTTCTTTTATGCCCCGGCATTGACTGTGATGAGGGATCTATGAGTATAGTTCGGCGTGAAACTCTCTGGTGGCTCGGCATCATATTGTTTCTGCTCACGATTAGTGCCTGGCGCTATAGAGGGCTTGAATTCACCGGTGTGCCCACGATCGGTTATGTGGCTGAGATTGCCGGCAATCCTTATTATGGAGGCAACCGTCCTTTCAGCTACCGACTGCTCATGCCGGTGATTTTCAACCTGGTTGGCTATATCCCCAAACCCAATGAACCACTTATTCCCATACTCGGGGTGCTGGGTATGGGCGTTTCGCTGGCAGCGCTAATGCGCGCCTTTGGCTGCGGGTATTTCATTAGCGCTTTCGGTGTGGTGCTCTTGGGCCTCTCATCGGGACTTACAGATATACTCAAAGAATTCGGCGTGCACAATGTTGATGCCAGTTCGCATATTTTGATCCTGCTTGCGATGTACGGCATGGTCAAACAAAATGACGCCTTGTTTTCGCTGGCATCTATGTTAGGAGTATTCAACCGCGAATGGGCACTCGCGATTTTGCCGGGTTGGTATCTCTATACCTATGGCATTTCTATGAATATTCAATCCATTATGCGAACGGTTCGAACCTGCGGACCTGCGATCATCATCTACGCTTCTATGCTTTGGTTGTATTACCCCAACACCGCATCTGGCGTGATCTCAGAAGAACTGAACGCGCTGATGCCGCAGTTTCGCCAAGGGGCTTATGCTTTTTATGGATTTGTGTTTGAGCGATTGGGGGTAAGTTATTGGTTTGAAAGCGTGTTTTCTTCTACCTTCTATAAATTTGCCCTGGTCTCGCTTTGGCCTTTTGCCGCTTTGGGCCTTCTCTGCTGCTCTCGTGGATGGATGCGTTTTAGCCTTTATTACACCATTGTTTGTATGGCGCAGTTTCTGGTAGCCACCGATGTTTGGCGCTTGTCGTTTTATCTGTTCCCTGTCGTGATTTCACTTGTGGGCATTTGGCTGCAGGATGTCATGAGGCAGTGGAATCGTAAGTATGTTGGCTTGATCGTATTATTGATACTGCTTTTATTTGGTTTCTTATCCGCTGCGCTTTGGTCATTGCCGCTTTCATTGGCACTGGCTGCGGCAATTCAGTGGCGAACACATTCAACGGAGACGGTATGACAACAGAAAATCACAATCAACTTAGTGCAGGCGAAAGCCGTTTGGTGGGTCTTTTGTCTCTCACCCTGTTTCTTAGCGCCAGTTTGCTTTTTTGGATTCAACCCCTGTTCGGCAAGCGCTTATTGCCATTCTTCGGCGGCACCCCCTCGTTGTGGAACACCTGCATGGTGTTTTTTCAAAGCATTTTGCTGCTGGGTTATTTCTACACTTTTTGGTTAACCCGCCGATTCCGGCTGCGGGCCCAAATGCTGGCTCATGCAATAATCATTTTTCTTAGCCTTTTGTTTTTTCCTGTTGGTTTGCCCGAAGGCTGGTCACCCAATGTCGAAACGCCTGTCTTCGAAGCGTTGAGTGTCTTATTGCGGTCATTGGGTCTACCCTTGCTGTTCGTCGCCAGCACTGCCCCGCTCTTGCAGCACTGGTTGCATTGCACCCATTGGCCCTCATCGCGCGATCCCTATTTTCTCTACAGCGCCAGCAACCTGGGTAGTTTGGGAGTGCTGCTGCTTTTTCCCTTTATTATCGAACCACTGTTCGGTTTAAGCACTCAATTTCAATTGTGGAACATTCTCTTTGGCTTATTGATTGTGATTATGGGCGTATGCGCCAGGCAAGTGTGGGCCCAGCGTGAAAATTCTGAAACACACACCTCCGATGCGCCGGTTGAAGAGCCCATCGAGTGGTTGCGCAACCGCTGTTTTTGGTTGGTGCTCTCTATCGTTCCCTCGATGTATCTTTATGGCGTGACCCACTATATTACCACCGACCTTGCCGCGGTGCCCCTGTTGTGGGTGGTTCCATTGGCCTTGTATTTGTTGACCTTCGTTTTGGCTTTCGCGCGCAAACAAATTCTCCCATTTGCCTGGATGCGCGAACTACAGCCTCCGCTTCTGTTGCCGGTTGTGTTATCGATTATATGGAACCCGGCAGGATTGTTTGCGTTGCTCTATCCATTGCATCTCATAACATTCTTCGTCAGCGCCCTGGTCTGCCATCAACAGCTGGCGCGAATCCGTCCTCACTCTTCCCGCTTGACTGAAT
>CAZEZQ010000867.1:0-2757 GCA_964516245.1 uncultured bacterium
CGAGCCGGTTTGATTGAACGACTTCTGATTTACGTAAATAGAATGCATAACCAATTTAAATCTCAGCACTTACGTGAATGTTTCATAAGAGCACCCCACCCGCCCCGGCGAGCTATATCAACAAGACACACAAAGTGTAGGGTGGGCTTCAGCCCACCAACGAAAAGTATGCATAACCAATTAGAACCTCAAAACTTATACAAGGTGTTTCATACGAGGAGGGCGAGGCGCTTTCTTGCGGCATGGCGGGAGCATGCCACGGCGCATTTTCAACTTCGCCCTCCCGCTTAAGTTAATGGCATTGCCTCTAAAACTCCCCCAAGATTGTGGCAGATTTAGCAACAACTTCCATTTATATCATTAAATATAGCATTGGCAATTCGGCAAAAAGTCTTTTTTGGAGCGCAGGTCATAGACGCGCCTTGGTGGGCGTCCTCGCCTGCAACAACATACAGCGCAAATTAAATACCCACATTGCTATATATTGTGTGGCCGTTTTTGGGATCGGACTTTTTGCCGGTTTGTCACCATTACAGTTTCAATATTTCATTTTCGATAAATTGCCAGGTTTTGATGAAGTCGCGTTGGGCAATTCGTTTTTTCAGTTCATCGCGGTCAATGTTTAACAAACGGTTCCATAGTTTGTTGGTAATGCGGGCATTCATTTCAAATGTGCTTTTGATATCCCACCGTGTAGGCGATGTATCGGATGTGATGTAATCATCATAACCAAATTCCTGCATATAAAAGAGGAACTCTATATAGTCCAGCAAATTGCACGTGCCTGCCATCAAATCCCAATCCCACTTGCGGTTGTTATCGTTGATGTGAATGTAATAGCCATAACCGCTATTCGCCAATAGTGAGAGCACTTCGGCAGGATGTTCCTGCCCATAGAGAGAATGGCCGTAATCCAAAGTAACACCCATCGCGTCGGTTTTGATATCATGCAGCAGGCAGAGGGTTTTGGCGGCGGTATCGACAAAACAGCGGGCGCGGGTCTCACTGGGTTTATACTCAATAAACAAAGGAATTTCCGGACAATAGCTGGCGCCTTCTCCCAGCGTTTCCACCAGATTTTTCCACATTTGCCTGTAATCGCAGTGGAAGTTGAATTCAAACCCATCGCCAAGGGGGCAGCAGGTGACTTTGTTGGCTCCCACAGCTTTGGCGTAGTCTTTGGCGTCTTTGATAAACTGGACAGCGTTCGCCCGGGTTTCGGGATCGATCGAAGTTAAGCCGCCATCGCGAAATTCAGGTTCGGCTTTGACGTTGACATTGATGGCTGCGAGATTGATTTGATATTGGTTAAGCAGGCGTTTGAGTTCATCTGCGTCTGAAGTTTCATAGGGGAACACCGCTTCGATACCGTCTATCGCTTCCATACTTGAAACCATTTGCAAACGTTCTTCCAATGAACGCGGTTCGTTGTATTCATGAAAGCGGTCTTTGGTTTTGCTTAAGAAACTGGTGATTACTGCGTTTTTGACTTGAACGGCCATACATCCTCCTCTTTTCTTCCCAATCATAAAACATTAGTTCATTTTTTGCCAAGTGGATACGGATTTGGAGACCACAAAAGATTGAGTTTGTTCGTTAAAGGATTTGAAATGATCAGTTTCCAGATGGACACCGAACGCTGCTTCAGAAGTATAGATTTCATACAGAAGAAAACTGTTCTCATTCTGAGGATCAACGCATATATCGAATTGTACGCATTCTTTTTCGAAATTGAGAGAATTTCTCGCTTGGTTGAAGAGGGCCTCGTAGAATGCTTCGCGATGCTCGGGATAAGTTTCAAAATGGACGAGAACTACAAACATATCGGTTCCTACTGCTTTCCATATTTTTGAATAAGTTCATCAATTTGCTCTTGATTGAGATAGCGCAATTTATGGTTTTTCAACAAGATTGTAAGTTTTGCGGTTTCTTCGAGTTCTTCCATAATAAAGACCGCTTTCTCAAACGTAGACGAAGCCACAATTGGGCCGTGATTGGCCATTAAAATAGCTCGGCTCTCTTTGGCGGCTTCGCCGACGGCTTCTGCCAGTTCTTTTGATCCAGGCATATAGTAGGGCACCATGGCCAATTTGCCGATGCGCATCAGAAAGTACGGAGTGATGGGCGGGATCAAGGTTTCTGGATCATCGTGATCCAAGCAAGAGAGAGCGGTGCAATAGGTGGAATGCAGGTGAACAATCGCATGGGTATTGGGTTGATTTTCAAAAATCGCCACATGCAGTGGCCACTCTTTGGTGGGTGGGTCGCCATTGATCACCTGGCCGTTCGCATCGATTTTGGATAGCGAAGATGGACTCAAATTGCCCAGACAAGAGTTGGTCGGAGTCAATAAAAAACCATCATCCAGCCGGACGCTGAGATTGCCGGAACTGCCGTAGGTAAGCCCGCGGTCGAACATCGATTTTCCGTAAAAACAGATTGTCTCGCGTAATTGTGTTTCGTTCATGATGAGTTTTCAATTCAATCTTTTTTGAGATGTTATTATTATGAGAGTATCGCAAATCTCTGCAAAGTACTCCAGGCGTATTTGAAGAATTGATTTAAGTGTAATATCATCATCATTCGGGGCAGACACTGGGGTCTGCCCCTACAATGGTAAAATTTCAAATATTTTTGGTTAGAGTTGTTTCACAGTTTTTTAAGGCTTTTTATTTTAAAAATTCCAAGTAAGGACAATGTTGTTTAGTTAAGGAATATGGCAAGAAATGGGTGGCACAGGTTTCTTAACCTGTGACT
>CAZEZQ010000867.1:2767-2975 GCA_964516245.1 uncultured bacterium
CATATAGTGCATTTTTGATGCCTGCATTACTATATATTATGTGGTTGATTTCTGGATCAGACTTTTTGGCGTATCATCTTAACTAAATGACATTGCAAGTAAGGATGCCAAATGGGCATAGAAGAGCATCATTGCGTATATGTAAGTATATATGGTTTTATGTGAGATTTATACATTATGATTGATTTGAATGAACTCTCGTTTATTG
>CAZEZQ010000868.1:0-1005 GCA_964516245.1 uncultured bacterium
ATTGGGGAGAGACGATGGTATCGGGATCAACCATGCCTCCGCCTTGATTGGCCAGCGCTTTGATATTTTCAATATGTTCCGGCGTGTGAATCAGCTGCAGTTCTTCTCCGCTGGCCATACGCGGTTCATGCCACTGAGTCACACCCGCCGCCAGGTTGTGTTTAAGCGCTTCATGAGCCGCATCCATCCGTTCTTTGCGTTCGGGATGCGAACCGGTTTCGTGTTCTTTGTATCGTACAGAATAGATGATGTGTAATGTCGGAAAACTCATACGCTCTCTCGAAACAATCCTTGATTGATTAACAATGGTTTCATTCGTTCTCTCGTCAGCCGGCAGGCGACCAGCAGCGCATTTAGTTCAGTTAAAGCTTTTTCCAGCTCATCATTTAAAACCACATAATCAAACATATCAATATACCGAAACTCACGCACCGCTTCTGAAAAACGTTTGTCCAAATTGTCCCCCACGCTCTGTTCCCGTCCATACAAACGAAGATTCAGTTCTTCCAGCGTCGGCGGCATAATGTAAATCAATTGGGCTTGAGGATACAGGCTTTTGGTGCATGCCGCCCCCTGGGTGTCGATTTCTACAATCACATCTTTGCCTTGTGCAATGTGTTGATCCAAAGGCAGGCGCGGTGTGCCATAGAAGTGATCGTACACCTGCGCCCATTCGATAAACTCATGGTTGTCTATCCCGGCTATGAAACGTTCCTCGCTGACAAAATGATAGTGTTTGCCATCCTCTTCATGCGGCCGGGGAGGGCGGGTGGTCATTGAGATCGAATAAACCAGGTGTGGGTTCATTTCCAATAGGCGGGAAATCAATGTACCCTTGCCTACTCCCGAAGGCCCGGAAATGACAATGGGAATGCCTTCAAAAGGTAGGGTTGAATGTTCAGTCATGCGTTATTTTCTCCAAAAACTCGGCGCTAACAAAATCAAAACCGAATAGACTTCCAACCGTCCTACAATCATGAGAAAGGCCAACCAGAGTTTGATCAA
>CAZEZQ010000868.1:1015-2975 GCA_964516245.1 uncultured bacterium
CCGGCATAGTTGTCATACGCTCCCACCAGGCCAAAGCCTGGACCAACATTGAACAAGCAGGCAACCGTCGCCGAAAGAGAGGTGATGTAATCCAAACCGAACAAAGATAACAACAGAGCCGAACACACCACCAGAAACACAACCAAGACCAAAAAACCACCAATCGCCCACAAAACCCGGTCGGGCACGGCTTTACCGTCTTGTTTCACAACAATCACAGCGGTGGGATAAATCAACCGCAGCAGTTCGCGATGCGCCATCTTCGCCAATAAGATGATTCGTATCACCTTCATTCCACCACTAGTTGATCCCGCGCATCCGCCGATGAACATCAAAAAGAAAAGCAGCATACAGGCCATAGGGGGCCATTCTTCAAAATTCGCCGTGGCATAGCCGGTGGTGGTTAAAATCGAAACCGCTTGAAACAATGCATGCACGAAAGTGTCTTGCATCGTTTCAAACTGTTCCCCAAAATACAACAATGCCATCAAAACACCCGTTGCAACAACAATCAAACACAAAAACGTGACAAATTCACCGCTGCGAAAATAAATTCGCCCTTCTCCCTTCATAAAGCGGTAATGAAGAGCAAAATTGCACCCAGCGAGAATCATAAAAACAGTAATCACAAGATTAATGGCCGGGCTGTCATATCCACCAACGCTGGAGGGATGGATTGAAAACCCACCTGTAGCGACCGTGCCGAACGTATGGCAAAGCGATTCATACAGATTCATCCCGCAAATGCATAGCGCCACTGTCTGCAACACCGTTAGTAAGATATACACCTTGGAGAGTGTGATGGCAGTGTCGGCGATGCGCGGTTTGAGCCGGTCTTTGGTGGGGCCGGGCACTTCGGCTTTGAACAGCTGCATCCCCCCCGCGCCGATCAGGGGCAAGATGGCGAGTGACAATACGATAATGCCCATGCCACCCAGCCAGTGGAGCGTACTGCGCCAAAACATAATGGCATGAGGTTGGCCGAACCTTTCCGGTTCAAGCACACTGGCCCCGGTTGTAGTCAAGCCCGAAGTGCTTTCGAAAACGCTATCGATGACAGAAATTCCATAAGCCAGCCAAGGCGCCGTATTTTCAGTAACCAAAAATGTCTGGCCGATGAGAAACGGCAACGATCCAAATAAACTGCATAACGCCCAGCTGCCTACTACAATAAAAAAACCTTCGCGGGGCATGATGTCGTCAAATTCAGTTTTTGGTTTCGCCAGCAGCATCAAACCGCCACAAGCAACAGTAATTGCTATCGAAACAAGAATCGTAACAATACCGCCGCTGGCAAACCACCAGCCTACAATCAAAGCGGGCAGCATCACCATACTGAAAAAAATCAGCATCCAACCGAGTATATAAATACAGAGAGCTGTACGCACACATCACCTTATTTACAGAATTTCAGACATTTATTCTAACGTATCTTTGGGGGATTGGAGATTGCTGGGTGCATACAATTTAGAACTTATCAAGAGGAGCCATACGCACGCGATCTTTTTCAATAACACTAAAATAATCTTGCCAATCATCTCTAATTGTTATAGTAGAAATAACTCTTTCAACAAATTCATCAGGAGGCAAATCGTTAATGCGAATCAATTTTATTCCACATTTTTCATGCCGAGGCTGATAAAAAATAAGTTTGCCAAAGTCCTTATCAAAAGTAATAATAATTCTTTTTTCTTTAATTGAATGCTCTAATAGATCATAATCCAATACTCCCGGATCACTCTCACAAATCCAGTACACATCATAACCTAGAAACCGCAATCTTCTGACCAATTCTCCATGAATATTCTCATCTACTAAAAAATGCATTCAGGTTGATTAGATTACGCTTGAATTGGATATACTTTTTCTTCAGCTATTTTGTCTCTTGCATAAGCTAAGCATGCACGAATATCTTCTCGGGTGATATGAGGATAATTATCTAAAATGACATCCTCACTCC
>CAZEZQ010000869.1:0-2665 GCA_964516245.1 uncultured bacterium
CGATTTTGCTGGGCGATGATCTACAGATCGATATACAGGGCCTGCGTGAGTATTTGGATATTGAATGGCGCAAACTGATTGATGGCGGTTGCAGCCTACATTCCGAGGTTCGCATCGACATGAACAGTTTGAAAAAGCATTTCTTCATTGCCGGTTTACCCGGCAAAGGCAAAACGGTGGCTCTCCTCAATTTGTTGACTCAATTGCACCACCATGGAATCCCCTTTTTGATCATTGAGCCCTCCTCCAAGACGGAACACCGTGTCTTGGCAACCTTGCAGTCGCATCCCGATCCGGAGATACGCAATCTGGCCAGCCGCATTATGGTATTAACACCGGGCAATGAAACCATCTCCCCCATGAGGTTAAATCCCTTATGGCATCCTCCGGGGATTGAGACATACGTACATATTGCCAATTTGTTGCAAGCCTTCCAGGGAGCGCTCCCCACTTTTCCTTCGCTTCCGCATCTTCTGACCAAGGCGTTGGAAAGGATTTATACACGGCAGGGTGAAAACTCATCCTGGCCTATGCTCTCGGAACTAGTCCAGGAATCCATAGAGGTATTGGAACAGTTGGGGTATTCAGGGGAAACATTCTCTGACATCAGGGGAGCCCTGCAAAGCCGTTTGGGTGGAATGACGAACCTTTGCGTCGGCGATGTATTTCGCAGCCGGGAGTGCATCCCCAGCATTGAAGAGCTGATCGCCAAGCCGGTCATTATTGAAATCGGCACCATGTCACAGGATCAGGCCAGTTTACTAATCCTGTTTTTGCTGAATTCCATCCGGGAGTATATCAAAACAACACGAGGCTCCGGGCAGCCTTTGAGGCATGTGATTGTAATCGAAGAAGCACACGCACTTGTCGGGCGAGACACAGACGCCTCGCCTTCTGAGTTCGCAGCCGATCCTCAATCATATGCAACACAATTTCTATGTCACATGATGGCTGAGTTTCGCGCATTGGGTGAAGGAGTGGTCATCGCCGATCAAAGCCCTGCATTAATGGCCCCGGAGATCATCCGCTATACCGGGACCAAACTAGCGTTTGGCCTGGTGGCGAAGGATGATCGAGAACAAATGGGGGACGCCATGCTGTTTGGTGGAAACGAATTTGAAGAAGTCGCCCGGCTTCTTCCGGGAGAGGCTTATTTGTTCACTGAAGGATATTATGCACCTCGTAAAATCCGAACTCTTAATATCGGCGAGATTCTTCCCATTGAGAATCCCCCATTGGGGAAGGAAATTCTATCGTACATCCAAACGACGGAATGGTTTGAACAAAACCAACAACTTCGATTATTCGCCGACCTTTCGCTGTTGTGTGAACAGCTGGATGAATTTGAGCATGCATTGCAGGAGCTTGCCAAGCTGTATGCGATGTTGCAGAAACAATTCCTGCGCTCGGAAAACCTGAACGATCAGGCTGCGAAAAAGCGAATCCAAACCCAAATCACCAACGCCCTCCATAAATAATTTCGAAAACTCTCAGAGCAATATGATAGGCTCCAGGAAAAGCACGCCCAAAAATTGCTCACCATGCAAGGCACCGATACAAGCAATGCAGATTTAGATGAATTTCAAAGACTTTTACAAAATCGCTACACAACTCGCTGTATCCCCTTGATGGCCAAATGGAAACGGATGGTAAAAACCTTTCCATCCTTAGAACAGAACAATCAAAGAAAGGTGGTATGAAATTATGGAACGTGGAGTCCAAGGCAGAAGCCGAAGTGAGATTCAAAGCCAGGTCGATCAAAACATTGATCAGTTGAAGGACCAGGAAGAAAAAGCAAATGTCCCCGTGGAGGATGCTGAAGTGATTGCCCAGACGCTGGATTCGCTGGAACAAGGCGGCAGCAGCGATGGAGTTGAAGCGGTGGAGCAGTCCATTGATTCAGCGGGTGAGGCAGCGGAATCGGTGTTTGATGAAATCTCCCAGGATTGGGAGCAAACTCAAAACGAAGGCGAAGAACACTCTTCGGAGATGGAAGAGAGCAAACAAAGTGTTGAAAGAGATTTGGGAATAGCAACTGACGCTGGCGAAAATATCCAAACGGAAGAAGTGACAAATAAGTATATTGGGATCAAAGAAAATCTGGCTAAGGAAGGCGATTTTTTTGAAGAAGAAATCACTGAATCGCGACAAGCGACTGAAGAGAGCCAGAACAAACAACAGGAACTTCAACAAAAACTGCAATCAACATTAAGGAGTTAACCCTCATGAACGAGATCCATTCGTCAGTTGATGCTCGCAATATCAAATCCTATGGGGATGTCCAGAAACTATCCGAGCAATTGGATCGGCAAGTCCATTCCATGCCCAAGGTCGATGAGGATGGCAATTCGGAATGTCCCTTTGCGGAAGAACTGTACGCCCAAAAAGAGGAAACCACGCGTGAGCTCGAAAGCGCCTTACACGTCCTGTACGAAGAGCTGCAACGCATCGAACAGGAAATCCACAAAGCCCAGGCCAATCTCGATACGGTTTCCGGCCATTCCGGCTCGATCCAATTGGATGAGGTTTCAAGGAATTACGACGACGCCTCCCAGACGGCGCAACACCATCTCAAATCGTTGCATTTATTGCGATTGGCGTTGTTGGACGCCATTCAACGCGCCAAACAGCTGCTGGAGGAATCCAAAAAGCGCCCCTGGCCGGG
>CAZEZQ010000869.1:2675-2969 GCA_964516245.1 uncultured bacterium
GGCCGGGTGAACATCCACCCCAAGTTCCCTCTCCCGGTCCCGGCGGCAATACGCCGCCACCGGGGGAGATTGTGGATGGTCCTATAATCCAAGCAAATTCTCAACAAGAAAAGGAAACACCTTCGCAGGATCCAATAAAAAACATCATGGATATGGATGAACAACCAAAATAGGGGACGATTATGATGGATCGGCATGAGAAATCTTCAATCAATCTGAACGCCTTTTATATCGGATGCCGGGATTCATCTGATCCTCTCCGAGTGGGCCAGTACAGAGATGGTGAAGCTACGA
>CAZEZQ010000870.1:0-1343 GCA_964516245.1 uncultured bacterium
TTTTAACCCCCTCCTAACCTCCCCGCCACGGCGCGCAGGCCCCATTTCATTGTGGAGGAATGAGAAAGCAAATTCTTTGGCAAATTTCAAATATCTTTGTCTAGAGATATGAATCTGATTTCATGGTATGAAAGAGCATTCGCAGGCAATTGTTAATTTACAAACTATTTGCCGATTCAAATTTTTGAGAAAATCATGTATCACAAACTTCTTGTTAGCGTTGACACTTCAGCAAATGGGTCTTTTGTATAGAATGATAAGAAAATTTATAGAATTTCAATACTTAAGACCGCAACCATCAATGTGATGGGCGGTTGAGGCAGGCTTATGACGACTACGATCAAAGAATCCCCTTTTCTTCTTCGCCGCTTCCAATCACTTTTGGGAATTGTGCCAGTTGGCTTGTTTTTGTTGGAACATGCGTTTACCAACAGCATGGCCTTTTTCTATGGACCGGAAGAATTCAATGAAAACGTGCTTTTTCTGCAATCCTTGCCCTTTGTATTGTTTCTCGAGGTCTTCGGCATCTGGATTCCAATTTTGGTACACGCGGGGATCGGGATCTACATTTGGATATTCGGATTGGCTAATGTACAGCATTATGGATATTTACGGAATTGGTTATATTCTCTGCAACGATGGTCAGGGGTAATTACTCTGATTTTTGTGTTGTATCACGTCTACAAGTTGCGGATTGAGTGGGTATTCACCACCGACATGAAACACATTCAATTCGATTATGTGAACGCATATTTCCAAACCACCTGGCATGTAATCTTTTATTTTATCGGCGTGGCGGCCTCAGTGTTTCATTTTGCCAATGGCGTATGGAATTTTCTGGTCAAATGGGGCATAACCATTGGCCCGCGCTCGCAGGCGGTTTCGGGGTATATTTGTACAGCCCTCGGCATCGTTGTGTTTTTGTTTTTCATTGGTTCGTTGTTTGCGTTTACCACTCATGAACTCTCAGAAGCTGCAAAGCAATATCTTGAAGCGGCCCATTGAGTATAAGGAGCGAAGCCATTATGTCAGAAAGACGCTTCATCGTAGTAGGCGGAGGCCTGGCTGGATTGATGACGGTCATCAAACTGGCCGAGGCAGGACATCAAGTGGACTTATTCTCGCTGGTGCCGGTCAAGCGGTCACACTCGGTGTGTGCCCAAGGCGGCATCAACGGGGCGGTCAATACCAAGGGAGAAGGCGATTCACCGGAAATTCACTTTTACGATACGGTCAAAGGCGGCGATTTTCTCGCCCATCAGGCCTTTTGCAAGGATATGTGTTACCAGGCTCCATCGATCATTTATTTGATGGACCGCATGGGCGTGACCTTTAACCGCACG
>CAZEZQ010000870.1:1353-2956 GCA_964516245.1 uncultured bacterium
CGGAGCATCACCGTTCCCGACCGCCAGCGGGAAGCCTTGCGGTGTCTGTTTCGCAGGAAGGTTTTTTGGATTTTCGCCGTTTCGGCGGGACCTTGCACCACCGCACGGCTTTTTCGGGCGCGACCACCGGGCAGCAATTGCTATACGCATTGGATGAACAGGTCCGGCGTTTTGAAGTGCAGGGCAAAGTCACAAAATACGAAAATCAAGAGTATCTCGGCATGGTGAAAGATTCTCACGGCAATTGCCGGGGCATCGTGACCATCAATTTGGACAACATGGAGATTCGGTCATATCGCGGTGATGCAGTGGCATTGGCAACCGGCGGGCCTGGATTGGTGTTTGGCCGGTCGACCAATTCGATGATCAATAGCGGCTCCGCCGCATCATCTGCCTATTTAGAGGGGGCGAAATATGCGAATGGCGAGTTCGTTCAAATTCACCCGACCGCGATCCCCGGACATGACAAATTGCGCTTGATGTCTGAATCGGCGCGGGGTGAAGGAGGCCGGGTGTGGGTGCCGCGGCAAAAAGAGGATAGCCGCGACCCGAAAGAGATCCCCGAAAGCGAACGCTATTATTTTCTGGAAGAAAAATATCCCCGGTATGGGAACCTGGTGCCGCGAGACATCGGCGCGCAGGAAATTTATAACATCTGCGTCAATGAAGGCATGGGCGTGGGCGGCGGCAATATGGTGTATTTGGATCTCACACATATTTCGCGTGAAGAGTTGGACCGCAAGTTGGGCGGCATTATGGAAATTTACGAGAAATTCGTGGGAGACGACCCGCGCGATGTGCCCATGAAAATTTTTCCCGCGGTGCATTACAGCATGGGCGGGCTGTGGGTGGATTACGAACGTACGGATGAGGGCTTACTTGACCGCAAGAGCCCACGGGTGCATATGACCAACATCCCCGGTTTGTATGCCGTGGGTGAAGTGGATTATCAATACCACGGCGCCAACCGATTGGGCGCGAATGCGCTTTTGTCGTGCCTGTTTGGCGGCATGGTGTGCGGGCCCGCGATGGTGGAGTATTCCAAAAACCTGAACGGCGGTTCGGAAGATGTGCCCCGCAGCGCATTTGAAGACGCTGAGAAAAAATGGAAAGAGCGTTTTCAACAAATTACCAACATGCAGGGCAAAGAAAACCCCTTCATGATTCATAGCGAAATGGGCGAGCGTATGATCAATACCTGCACCATCGTTCGAGAAAACAAAAATTTGAGCGAAACGCTGGAAAAGCTCAATGAATATTCGCAGCGATGGAAAGAGTGCAATGCGCTCGACACCGGCAAAGCGCGCAATCAATCGGTGCTGTTTATGAATCATTTGTGGAACATGATTGAATTGGCCAAGGTGATGACCAAAGGGGCGATCATCCGCGATGAATGCCGGGGCAGCCATTTTAAGCCTGAGTTTCAATTGGAGCAGCCGAAAGACCCGAATTCGCCGGAATATCAAGAATATTTGAACTCGTTTAACGAGAAAAATGAAAAATGGTTGAAATCGACCATTGCTACGTGGTCAGAAGGCGGACCGGAGAGGTCTTTTTTGACAATGAAGAAGGTGAAATCAATCATGTGGGAATACTTACCGGG
>CAZEZQ010000871.1:0-2952 GCA_964516245.1 uncultured bacterium
ATTTCATGGGCTACGCTGGATGAAAGCTGCCCAATCGCCGCCATTTTTTCCATTTGGGAAAGATTTTTGGGTAATGATTCAAAGTATGAATCATTAAGGTTTTCATTTTCCCTAGATTCTTTATACATCGTTTGTTTTGCTGCCATAATCGTTTCTCCCTCAACAAGTACAAAATAAAATCATTAGATGCAAAAACATATTTTTGTATGATTTTAGAACGAGAAATTATATTCATTATAATTTGTATTAAATTTCTTAATAATCTCTTACTAAGTACTTTACATGATTTTCTGATAATTTTGCAGGCCAAAATGGAACATTTAGGCCATTCTTTTTTACTTAATTTTCCACACCCAGTTTAAGTAATTGGTAAGTACAAAGTTAGGTTCGGAACGATTTTTCCACCTAGTTAGAGGGAGAATGTTTATGGGCAAGAATTCCCGTATTCCAAGTGATTGTTTTTCAAATAGTTAAGATGCAAATTGGAACACCTGGTACAGAGACGGCCCCAAAAGGCCAGCACATTGATACTCGACTGAATTTAATATGACAATCCGGCAAAAAGTCCGATCCATAAAACGGCTATACAATATATAGTAATGCAGGCATCTAAAATGCACTATATGATGATGCAGGCGAGGACGCCCACCAAGGCGCGTCTATGACCTGCGCTCCAAAAAAGACTTTTTGCCGAATCGTCATAATTGGCCTGATAGAATCTATTTTGCTTCGGCAGTGATTTTACTGAATCAATCGTGTAGATTTCAAGGGATTCAGTGCGCTATTCAACCTCACCTGGATTTTTTGTTTGGCTGGTTTCAGAATGAATATAAAGAGTTCTTGTTGGATAAGCGATTTCGAGATTCAGTTCATCAACAATTCGCATCAAAGCCAAATTGATGCGCTCTCGAACGGCCAAGTGCGTATCCCAGATTGTGGTTTTTGAAAAATAATAGATGAAAATATTAAGCGCGCTTTCTCCGAATTCATTAAAGCGCACCAAAATTGTATCTTCCCATACATCAGGATCGTTTTGCAGGAGTTGCCGAATGCGCTCGAGCAGTACTTCCATCTCATCGGGTTTGGTTTGGTAAGAGACACCCAAATTTGTGACGATGCGCCGCACGTGGCGGCGGCTGATGTTTTCGATATCGCGGTCGACAATCTGCGAGTTGGGGATGGTGATCAACGTTTTGCCAAAGGTTCGAATTTTTGTGCTGCGCAAACCAACCGCTTCGACAATGCCTTCGGTTTGGCCGGCTAGAATCCAATCGCCTACTTTGAAGGGCCGGTCGGTCAATAAAACGATGGAACCGAAAATATTTTTGATTGTATCTTGCGCGGCCAGGCCAATCGCCAAGCCCGATACGCCGGCCGCCGCAATCAAACTGTTTACAACTGTATAAAGTTCAAATTCGGTTAACACCTGCAAGGAAATAACGATGATGATAAAAATCTTGGCCGTCCGGCGCAGGATAGGGATGAAGGTGTCGTCCAGCAGTTTTTCACGATGGGTGGTTAGCCGGGTAAACAGATGGATCGTCATATCTGCAATGCGGCTCAAAGCCCAGCCAAGATTGACCATGAAAGCCAAATAAATAAAACCGCGAAATAGCTGCCGCCCTCCAGCAAGAACAGGATGAATTTCTTCTGGATCGTGTAAAGCAAAAAATACCTGTACAGAAAAGTAGATGCCGGTTAATAGGATGGCGGTTCGCATGGGAGGCTGAAGCTTGTGCAGTTGGGAGATCACTTCATCATCAAACTGGGTTCGGGTTCTTTGTGCAATTCTTTCAAAAAACGCAAAAATCCAACGCACCAATACTTGCCGAATTGCCAGAGTGAAGAAAATAATCAAAAAAGAAAACAGGTAGATCCATAGTGGCCAGCCCGCCAACGTGAAATTCAAAACATTAATCAGAAACGATAATACTTGAGCCGTCCATTTGCCCAACGCGCTTTTTTCGCCTCCAAAAAGTTCTGTCACTTTTTCTTTGGTGGCCGTGAGGGCTTTGGAGGCCAAATCGACTCCCTCTTTGGCAATGTTATCCACCTTTTCCATAACCTGCGTATCCGTAGCTTTGGCGGGGGTGGCATTGGCTATTTCGGGAGAGGAGGATGGAGGGCTTTCGCCTGCTGGGAGATTGTTATCCTGCGCCAGAGAACACAAAGGATCAACTATCAACGTGAAGCAAAATAAACCCAGAATGAATATTTGTTTGATGTGAGTCTTCATGTATACCTCAAATTCCCAGGGAATAGAAAATGTTTATTAGACCATTATAAAATATGGTAATGAATCATCGATCTGAACATTCTTACGTGTAAATTGCGAGAAATTGTTTTTCAGAATTGTTTGTTTCATAGTGAAATCATAATAGGGGCAGGCAACAGGCGCTGCTCCAAAGGCGTTAGTTTAAGAGATCGTACTAATTACAAATGCCTTGGTGTATCCATGCTCTCATGCAAAACACGCACTATAAACGGTCCATCTGCTTTTGGTATATAAAATATCACGTGAGATTGATACTCATAGCGCCTGAGTTCTGGTGCGAAATGCTCGGCGCTTCTTCCAAGTTTGGGTTATTCAGAAAGCATTTGAAATTGTTTGTGTAGTCCATGCATATAAGTTCGCGCCTGCAACAAGCCGAATTTCAAAATTGTGAATTCGTAGATTCCATCAAGATCAGCGGCTGCTTTCGAAGAAAGGCTATAGGTGGCCATCAGTTCTCAGTCGAGCCTCGACTTCTTCCATGATGTTGGCAACGGATTTATCACTCACACCACTGTTTAATCCATCCTGAATTGCTTGTTTCAACGCTTTGAATTTGGCATTTTGTTCTTGATCACGGCGTACTAAGGAATCGACCAAAAATAACTTGAACAAAAAAATTACACATGCTATAATTTCGGCATGGACAGAGAATTGGAAAATATCATACGAGAAAAGTA
>CAZEZQ010000872.1:0-2951 GCA_964516245.1 uncultured bacterium
ACCAAGGCGCGTCTATGACCTGCGCTCCAAAAATAACTTTTTGCCGGATCGTCTTGACACAAATCAGAAAATTTTATTGTTTCATCGTTCAGGGTGCAAGTCAATAATCAGGGTATAATCAGGGTATAAATTAAATTGTTTTTGCGTCAAATGTTTTTTAAATGAATTTATGTCATTATGAATTTGCTGTATCAACTCCTCTTTCCCCGAAAATTTCATTTCATCCCGAAGATGACAGAGAATATCGGCGATTAAATAACGGCCGTATAAATCGATTTCTGTATCCAGCAAGTGAATCTCAACGCGCCGCTGTTTCAATTCGGTAAACGTAGGGACGCGGCCAATATTCATCACTCCCCAGTGAGGTTTGTTATCCAATTCATCGATGCAAACCCGTACCCCATATACCCCAGAAGGTGGAAGCACTTGATTTTGGGTATCCAGATTGGCTGTAGGAATCCCGATGGTTCTCCCTCGGCCATCTCCCGCTATAACCTGGCCGGCGATTTGATAGGGGCGTTGAAGAATCTTTTCCACTCTGGACAGATTACCTTGGTCAACCAATTGACGAACCAAGGTGCTGCTGACAAGCCGGTCGTCTTCTTCTTGGCGTTCGACTACGAGTACGTCATCAAAATATTTGGGAATGTATTCTTTCAACATAGGCGGTTTGCCTTCTCTTTGAAAGCCAAAGCAGAAATTGAAGCCTACGACGATTTCTTTGGCGTTCAATTGGTGGATCAATACCTCTTCAATAAAGTCTTTGGCAGATATGCGCGAGAGTTCCAAATCAAAGGGCACCGCCATGAGGAAATCGATATCCATTCGTTCAATCAGGCGGCGTTTCAATGGATAGGGGGTAAGCAAATGAGGGGCTTTGTCGGGAGCAACTACGGTAGCGGGATGATTTTGGAAAGTGAAAATGAGTGATTTTCCGTTTCGTTTTTCCGCCCGTTTTTTGCATTCTTGAATAATAAATTGGTGGGCTTCGTGCAGGCCGTCAAACACTCCCATTGCAATCACGATTTCATCATGGGGATGAAATTCGCATTTTCGTAAAGAGTCGCATAGAATCATGGGATCCGAACTTATATCTACCACTCAGGATTTGGGTTGAAGTGAAGACATATCTTGTGTGAATTGTTTTTCAATCTGTTCAAGGCATTCTTGCGGAGGAAATTTTTGCGGTTCAAGAGATTTACGCAGGCTGAATTCAACCACTCCGTCTTTATATGATTTTTCACCAACCACTATCCGATATGGGAAACCGAACAAGTCGGCATCTTTGAATTTGATACCCGGGCGTTCATCGCGGTCATCCAATAGTACAGAAAAACCCCTCTCATGAAGTTGATTGTAAAGTTCGCCGCACGCTTGATTGATGTCCTCTTTTTTGGGTGAGAGATTCAGAATATGAACGTGATACGGTGTGACGGAAACCGGCCAGATGATACCATTCTCATCACAGTTGTTCTCAATAACAGCCGCCAGGGTTCGACTAACACCAATGCCGTAGCACCCCATAATCATCGGCTTTCTCTGTCCCGATTCATCTGTGAAATAGGCGTTGAGGGCGGTACTGTATTTGGTGCCGAGAATAAACACATGGCCCACTTCGATGCCATAGCGAATATGGAGTTTGCCGTTTTCACACTTCGGGCAGGGTTCCCCTTCATCCACCAGGCGGAAATCAGCCCATTTGTTAACATGAAAGTCGCGTTCCAAAACGACGTTCTTGATGTGATAATCCCCTTTATTGGCTCCAGAGCAACCGGCATCAATGGTTTTAATGTATGGATCCGCCCATATTTCCACATCGTTCAATCCAACAGGCCCAGCAAATCCTACAGGGGCATTTGTTACTTGATAGATCGTATCAGGATCAGCCATCTCTACATTGGTTCCGGCGATATGGGCCAACTTGGCTTCATTGACCGAATGGTCTCCACGCAATAATACCGCCACGGGTTTTTTATCCGCGATATAAATCATGGTTTTGATCATGCGATCGGGGGTGGTATTGAGAAACTCAGCCACCTCTTCAACGGTTTTCATGTTCGGAGTGTGAACTTCTTCTACATCAGAAACCGTGCTATCGGGCACCATGGTTTCCGGGAGGGACGATTCGGTTAACTCACGATTGGCTTTGTAATTGCAAGAATCACAATAGACCACTTCGGCCTCTCCGATGTTGGAGGGGACCATAAACTCATGGGAAAGCGAGCCTCCCATCACACCGGTATCGGCTTCAACTGGAATGTTTTCCAAACCACAACGGGTAAAAATCCGGTCGTAGGCATCGTACATTTTGCGATAGGATTCGGCTGCGCCTTCGTCGTCACAATCGAAGGAATATCCGTCTTTCATGATAAATTCACGAGCACGAACTACGCCGAATCGGGGGCGGATTTCATCACGGAATTTGGTTTGGATTTGATAGAGGTTCTTGGGCAAATCACGGTAAGAACGCAATTCACCCGCCACCAGATCAGTAATGACTTCTTCGTGGGTGGGTCCCAACACAAATTCCCGTTGATTCCGGTCAACAACCCGCATCATTTCAGGACCCATGACTTCATAGCGGCCCGATTCACGCCAGATGGTGTCGGGTTGCATCGAGGGCATGTGAACCTCAATGGCGCCCGACCTGTCCATTTCTTCACGCACGATTTGCTCAATCTTGCGAATCGCTCGCCAACCTAATGGCATATAAATGTATAATCCAGCAGCGAGCTGACGAATGATTCCGCCTCGAAGCATTAACACATGACTTTTGGCTTCCGCTTCTTTGGGAACTTCGCGAAGCGTTGGGAAAAATCCGAGAGATTGTTTCATAGGTTATGGAATTGCTTCATTATGAATTTATTAATTTATTGAAAGAGACCCGCTATCCAGCCGAAGAAATCGATACGGTAGAGGTCGTTAATAAACAAGAACAAGATTAATGGGAT
>CAZEZQ010000873.1:0-2950 GCA_964516245.1 uncultured bacterium
GATGTGAATACAGGCCGCTATTTGGGCAAACACAATTTGGAAGAAACCGTGTTTCAGACCAATATGGAATCTGCCAGCGAAATCGCCCGCCAGATCCGCCTGCGGGATATTGGAGGCATTATCATCGTCGATTTTATCGACATGAAAGACTCGAAGCATCAAGAGAATTTGATCGAATATTTCATGAATTGCTTGAAGGCAGACCGAACCCGTACTCATCTCTACCCTCTCACCGAACTCGGGCTCTTGCAAATGACCCGCAAACGGGTGCGGAAAAGCCTGAATAAATTTATGACCCAGCCCTGCCCCTATTGCCGCCGGGATGGTTACATTCTTTCAGCAGAAACGATGATTATTAAAATTTTTCGCACTTATGAAGAAATCTGCAACGAAGAATCCGTCAAGCGGGTCACCCTGCGCGTTCATCCCCGCCTGGCCACCAAAATTCATGAAGAAAAGCAACATCATATCAACACCCTCCAAAAGCGCTATGATGTTGAATTCAACGTTCTCCCCGGTTCCGATCTTCATTACGAGCAAATTGTAGAGGAGATCGCATGAGAGTTCCTTCTGAAAAGATGGCATCATTGCTGACTGAACAGCGCAATCCACGAACAAAAACCATAGACCGCATGTCCACATTGGAAATTGTGCAAACCATCCACAATGAAGATTATTTAGCATTTCAGGCTGTTGAACCTGTACAGGAAAACATTGCCCAGGCAGTTGAGTTGGTGGTTGATGCATTCAAGGCTGGTGGGAGATTGATTTATGTTGGGGCTGGAACCAGCGGACGGTTGGGGGTGTTGGATGCCACAGAATGCCCACCCACGTTTGGTTCTGACCCGGAACTTGTGCAGGGCATCATCGCTGGAGGATGGGAAGCATTGCGCCGTTCGATTGAACGGGCCGAAGATTCGCCCGAAGACGCCGCTCAGAAAATTCGGGAGAAACAAGTGAACTTAAAGGATGTGGTTTGCGGGATCGCGGCTTCCAGCACCACACCATTTGTTCATGGGGCGATGCAGCAAGCCAAAGAACTGAACGCCAACACGATATTTGTCACATGCAACGTGTTGGGCGAAAAACCGGATTATATCGATGTGGTGATTGAACTGTTGGTGGGACCCGAAGTGGTTACAGGCTCAACCCGGATGAAGGCTGGGACCGCGACAAAAATGGTGCTCAATATTTTGACTACAGCGGCCATGATTCGTACCGGCAAAGTGTATGAAAATTTGATGGTCGATCTCAACGCCACCTGCAATAAGCTGGAAGACCGTTCACTGCGAATGGTGAAGGAATTAACTGGACTTGAAGCCCCAGCTGCAAATCATTTAATTGAGAAGGCGCGGGGCAAAGTAAAAACCGCATTAGTGATGCACTTTCGTAATGTTTCTTATGAAGAAGCCAACCATCTGCTGCAAAACCACGAGGGCAAACTATACGAAATCATTCGTTAAAAAATTCGATTGATTTTTTCGAAGTATTTCTGTATTCTTTTGAATATCTTTTGTAATAATATTATTGTTTCAATCTCAATCTGTGTTATAATTACACAAAATGGACAAGCGCAAACTTTATAAAGACATCGCGCAGATCAAAAAACAAATATTTGCCTTTACATGCCTCATTGCGTTTGTATCTGTGGCTCTGGCCACCTTTATTGGGCATGGATTTGATTTTTACATGGTCTTTCGCAATTCTGTAATTGCGTTGATTGTATTTGGTGTTTTATCATACATGTGGGGATATTTATATGCGATAATTGTCGAAAAACCTTTGATAGAATCTTATCGAATGGATGCGCAAAGGAGAATCGAAGAGTTGAAAAACGCTGGCAACCAGCGTTTGTCTATGAAAATCAGCGTTTCTGAACTCTCTCCAGGCATGAAAGTGATCGATGCAATTTATAGCAATGAGGGGGCTCTATTGGTGCGGGAAGGAGCTGTGTTGACAGAACGCTTGATCAGAACTCTGAAAGATCACAATATTCCTAGTGTAAAAGTCGAAGCACAACGAAACGCCCCTGAAGAAGAGGTTGAGGAATAAGATTTTCGTTTTATACCGGCGGCGAAAAAGTGGTATAATTAGATATGAAGATTCGGCAAAAAGTCCGATCTAGAAAAAGACTGCACAAAATATAGCAACACGGCTATCAAACCTGCACTGTATGTTGTTGCAGGCGAGGACGCCTGCGCTCCAAAAAGACTTTTTGCCGAATCGTCAGATCTAAATTTTTCGATTGAATGGTTGGTTGAATGCGTTATTACAACGTTGTCAAAGAAAAAATTACCACCGAAGAAGAAAACCAGCTTTGGGTTGAATTTGTGAAATCCGGTTCTCTCGAAGCCCGGGAGAAAATTGCGGAAAAATATATCCATTTGGTGAAATATGTAATCAACCGCCTATTGGCGGTATCTCATATCGAAAGCGAAGTGCTTGATTATGACGATCTTTATTCCTGCGGTGTGATGGGTCTGCTTAGCGCGATAGACAATTTTGATCCCAAGCGCGAAGTAAAATTTATTACCTATGCCATCCCCCGCATTCGGGGTTCGATCATTGATGAACTGCGTTCTGTAGATTGGATTCCCCGGTCTCTTCGGCAGCAAGTGAACAAATTACAAAACGCCTTCGTTGAGCTCGAAAACGAACTTCAACGCCCAGCCAATGAAATCGAACTTTCCGAAAAACTGCAAATCAATGTTGATGAACTGCATACGATCATGCATCACGCCAGCAAAGCGGCCCAGCTCTCTTTGGATGAAATTCTGTTGATTACTGATGACGGCACAACCACACGCGGCGAGGTAACTGCTGCGCGGAATGTGGAAGACCCGAGAAACAACATTCAACAAGAAGAAGTGGTCGAACTGCTCACCCAGGCGATTGAAGATTTGCCGGATAAAGAGCGGCTTGTGGTGGTGATGTATTACAACGACGAACT
>CAZEZQ010000874.1:0-2950 GCA_964516245.1 uncultured bacterium
CGGTTTTTCTGACATGTTGAATCCTCGTATTTACAAAATTCACACGCTTATAATATTCGAAAACGCATCCCGGCTTCCCGTTCCACCAAACCGCGCAATTCCAAAAGCCCCATAGAGGAGGATACACGCGAAATGGGCCATTGCAACTCGCGGCAAATCACATCGATGTGTTTGGGTTCATCGGTCAAAGCGCTGAGAATCACCCCTTCATCTTCCGAGAGGTCGGTCGATTTCTCTTGTTGTGGCTTGGGTTCTTCTTTGGTTTCAGGTTTTTGTTCTGGTGTTGATTGTAGAATGATTTCTTTTTTGGGTTTGCTGCTGGGCGGAGGGATATTCGCTTTGTCGACCTTGCTAATTTTTCCCGCCAATTCGTTTCGGTAATAGGTGATTTGATCTTCTAACTCATTCAAAATATCTTGGGCGGACGTGATCAATGTCGCCCCGCATTCTTTGATCAATTGGTTGTTGCCTTCGGCCATATCGTTGCTTACAGCGCCTGGAATCGCGAAGACCTCTTTGCCCTGATCCAGGGCATAGTGGGCGGTGATCAAGGCGCCGCTGCGTGAAGGCGCTTCGGCGATTAACGAACCAAGCGTCAATCCACTGATGATCCGGTTGCGCGGGGGAAAGTTGCGGCCATCGGGAGCCACTCTTGAAAATAACTCCGTTATCAGCGCTCCCCGTTCTGAAACTTGTTTATACATCAGTTTGTGTTCTTTGGGATACACAAAGCGTAACCCGTTGCCCAATACAGCCAATGTGCGGCCCGATTTGCATTTCAATGCCCCCTTATGCGCTGAAGTATCGATCCCCCAGGCCAGGCCGCTCACGATGGTGATGCCCGCTTCGGCCAACTCATTAGCGATTTTGTTGGCCATCCGTCGGCCAGCATCGGTGGCCCTGCGAGAGCCGACAATCGCAACAGAAAGTACATCTTCTGGCAGAATCTCTCCCTTCACATACAACAGAGCAGGTGGAGAAGGAATATATCGCAGCGGCGTAGGGAACTCCTCATCAGAGTGGATCAAAATTTTAACGCCGTTGTGCTCAGCCCAGCGAATCTCACCCTCGACTTCTTCATCAAATTTGCCTTGGATGGCTTCGTGTACCGACTCGGCGATTTTGCGGTCGAAGCCTTTCACTTGTAAAATGTTATCCACTGATGCTTTTAATACTTTGTCGATAGTACCGAAGTGTTCAATGAGCAAACGCACTCGGCCACTGCCCATGTATTTGGCATGCAAGAGAGACAACCAGGGGAAAAGTTTATCACGATTCAGTTTAACCATTTTATTCTCACCAAAGCATAATCATAAAAAAATCTGACGATTCCGGCAAGCACAAGGGTACCTTCGGCTATCGATCATTTTTCTTTCATAGTAAAATCGTAAAATCATTTATCTATAAAGGAAAGCATCGTGAAAATTCAAAGCATTGAAACCACTCCAGTTGCATACCCAACGGCCGGCCGCTTTAAGTTTTTAGAAGGCCCCTCCATCCCCAGTGGACGTCCGGCGGTTTTGGTGAAAATTACGGCGGAAGATGGCACCGTGGGCTGGGGAGAGAGTGTCCCCATCCCCACTTGGACCTACGAAACCATCGAATCGGTGGTTTCCACCATCAACCGCTATTGGACGCCTCAACTGGTTGAAAAAGATGTATATGATTTGGACAGCGCTCATGCCGTGATGAATCAACAAATCAAACCGGGATATACCACCGGAATGCCCTTGGCGCGGGCGGGGGTAGATATTGCATTGCATGACCTGATTGGCAAACTTTCTGGCGTGAATCTTCCCCAATTGTGGGGGCATCAAAGAACCAAAGTTCTTGATATCAGTTGGACACTGAATCCTGCAACTATGGATCAACTGGACGGCATGATTGAAGAAGGCTTGGAAAAAGGTTTCAAAAACTTCAATGTCAAAGTGGCTCCCGATCCCAAGGTTGATATCGAACTCTGCCGCCGTGTCAAAGACAGTGTGCCGGATGGCTTTTTGTGGGCTGACGCCAATTGCGGTTATGATCTGGCCTCGGCGGTTCAGGCAGCTCCCAAGTTGGCGGATATCGGGGTGGATGTTCTCGAAGCCCCCATTCCCCCCAATTTCATTTCAGGCTACCAGCGCTTGAAACGCCAGGGCGCATTGCCCATCTTGATGGATGAAGGGGTGGTTGCCCCCCGCGATTTATTCGAATTCATTCGCTTGGATATGATCGACGGCGTGGCCATGAAACCCTCCCGCTGTGGTGGCCTGCTCTCTGCCCGGCGCCAGGTAGAAATGCTGTTGGATGCGGGTCTGATGGTGCTTGGGAGCGGATTGACCGATCCGGATATCTCACTGGCAGCTTCACTTGCTTTGTATGGAGCTTACGGAGTTAAATTCCCCTGCGCCCTCAACGGTCCGCAATTTTTAACCTACAGTGTATTGGAACTTCCGTTTCAACCGTGCAACGGAGAATTGGCTCTCCCCAAAAGCAATGGGTTAGGCATTGAGGTTATGGAAACATTGATTGAATCCATTACAGTAAAAATATGATGAAAAAGACAATTACCCATTTCATACTGCTATTGATGCTATTCGCTTGCACTATCGTTGCAGCGCAAGAGAGCGCAATCGAACTTGGTTCGCGCCGTGAATTGTTTATTGACCGTTACTTATTGGACAGATTGAACAAAGGTGCGTCGTTGAAGCTGCATAAACCCAAAATGCAAGAGGTTGTGATCGTGCATGATAAGCCTTGGGAAGGGAATACCTGTGGGTATCACACCATCTTTCAAGACGGTGATGTATATCGTATGTATTACCGTGGCTCAGACAGCCGCAGTGAACGCCCTGAATTTACCTGCTATGCGGAAAGCCAAGACGGCATCCATTGGAACAAGCCAAACCTTGAACTGGTCGAATATCAAGGTTCAAAACAAAACAACATCATTTTGGAGGGATTGGGG
>CAZEZQ010000875.1:0-2944 GCA_964516245.1 uncultured bacterium
CCTCACCCTATCCCTCTCCCAGAGGGCGAAGGGATTGTTGAGCAAACATTTTTGAAGCACTTTCGCTTCATCTTGATATAACCCGCCGGGGCGAGTGGGTTGCTCTTTAGAAATGGCTAATCTATATTCCTTTATTGAATCGCCACATCCTTCAACATCGCTCCATGATCGGCAACCAAAATGTATCCTTTCTCTTCTTGAACCCACACCAATACTTCACACGGATGCCTTTCAGTAGCCGGCCCTTTTGGTTGAATCAAAGTGCGTTTCATAGTGGAATTTAAAGAAAAATCAGAAGGCTGAAATTGGTAGAGCGTACATTCCCCATTCGAACCTTCCCAACGGGAATACAACACTGGATGGGTGCCAAGTACGCAGCGCCTGCCTCCTATTAATTTGTATCGGCTGCCCAATTCTGGCAGTGCGAGGTGAAAAGAGAATTGGTCGTGCAGTGCCTTTTCAAGTTCGGTTTTCTGATTTGTCTTAATGTCTAGATGCGCCTCATCCACATGATCGTTCATGGCGAGTAAAGCCAGTGTATGCAAATTTTGATTGAATGTCCATTGATCTCCCACTCTCCAAAACAGCAATCCACAAATAATGAGTATTAATGCCGCTGCTCCAATCAAGAACCAATGTCTTATTGAAAATCGATCTTGTCTTGAGAGATTCGGTATGGCAAGAATCTGCTCATTCAAGCGGGGAGGGGGTGAGGCTTCCATCAGTTCCAACCGCAGCCACTCTTCTTCATAGACGAGTGACAACCACGCCTGTTTCACGGCCTCTCCCGCTCTTGCGACTTCGGCTTCAAATTTCATGCGCCGTTCATCGTCCACAGGCAGCAATACCATCTCCTGCATACGGTCCAGCCAATGGTTATCAATCTTCTTTTGAACAGTCATTATGATCCTGGGATGTTCCTTTGCTGTGTATTGGGTGGAAAATTTTGCTGTTTTACCGGGTTGTTGTATGAATCATCATTGGTTAAAAACTGCCGCAAATACAGACGAGCCCTATGAATACGGGAAAGCACAGTCCCTAAAGGCAGGTCTAAAATCATTGCCGTCTCCTGACATGTAAACCCGATCAGATAAACCATTAAAAAGGGTTCTTTATAAATCTCATTTAAACGATCAAGCGCTTTTTGCAGCATTTGATGTTCAATGAAATTTTCTACAGGGTCTTCATTCGATGGATTCGGCATGTAGTCCAGAGAGGCTTCTGCAACATGATCGTGTGGTGAGCGTTTTTCTTTTCTGACCCAATGCGAATAAGAGTGCCTTAAAATCTGGTATAACCATGCCTTCCCTTTTGAAGCATCTCGCAATGAACCAATTGATTTCCAGGCCTCATAAAATGTTTCCTGAATCAAATCTTCCGCGAGTTCCTGATGGCCGCACATTCGCACAGCAAACCGGTACAAATTTGCCGCATGGGAGTGCACCAATTGTTCATAAAGGTCTTTATGCTTCTCAGGTTTACTCATTAAATGTTGTGTGGCTATGCATTCCGGCTTGTGTTATTTCCCGGTTTCTTCTTTTGTTGGAATCTGTTTGACGTATTTTTCCACATCTCTAATCAATTGTTCCCCTCGCAAATCTGTATCAAACATACTTTCACTACCTCGCAAAACAATTTTACCTGTGTGATCCAATAAAAATGGTGTGGGAACAGCTTTAATTTGAAAGAGTTTTGCTAATTGAAATTCGTCATCGGTAAGATGGATCCATTTCATATTATTTTCGTTAGTAAATTTTCTGACGGTTGTGGCCCTATCGCGCAGCGCAATGCTAACAATTTCAAAACCTTTGTCATGATATTTATTGTAGGCTTCTTTCATATGTGGCAATTCTGCGAGGCAGGGTGGACACCAAGTTCCCCAAAAGTCAATTAGTACAACTTTGCCCCGTAAATCTTGAAGATTGAAATCTTGACCATGAATCGTTTTCTCTGTTATTGAAGGAGCAATATGCCTCACTTCTGGAGAACGGTGTTCGCTTGCTTTTACATTCATGCAAACATTAAAAATGCCACCCACTAGTAGTAAACTACTTAAAGCAATATTTGTTATTCGTTTTCTTTTCATTGGTATTTTCTCTTTCTTCTTTATATGACGAACCGTCAAAAAGTCTGATCCTTAAAACGGCCATACAATATATGTTACGTGGGGATCTAATCTGCACTTTATGTTGTTGCAGGCGAGGACGCCCACCAAGGCGCGTCTATGGCCTGCGCTCCAAAAAAGACTTTTTGCCGAATCGTCTTTTATCCAAACAGTCCACAAACTTAAAAATCGGCCCATCATGTAAGAAGTAGAGGGAGAAAGCCTTCGATTTTGCTTTCTCCCTCTCTGAACTCATCCATCTACATCAGGGGGGAGTCTTTTATACCAGATTTGACTGTATGTACAATTTTCAACTTACGAAACCTGTTTCATGGCTTTTTGGAGAGCCGCCCCCATCTCCTTGAGATTCTGATCGTGTGTAAGTTTGTTCACAATCTGTTTCGTGTTAGCGTCAATCAGTAAAATAAAACCCGTAGAACCACCATGTTTCTCCCAAGCAGGAGCCAATCCCATAACTTGGGCCATAAATTGGGATTGGATACGGTTGTATTCCCGCGTTTGATCAAAGGTTACATAAAGCACCGGTTGTTGGTCAAATTTGGCTTGCAATTCTTGAAACACCGGTCCCATGGCCTTGCAGTACCCGCACCAATCGGCGTGAAATTTCACGGCTATGATTTCCGGCCCTTTAACGCTCGCGGCCTTCTCAGAAGACTGCACCATCTGAAATGCGGTGATACACATCGTAAAAATCACTAATGAGAGAATTAGTGCCTTCGGGTTTCTCATGGTTTTGGTCATGATTCACTACCTCCAGATATTTTTTGATATAGGTGCTGTCTTTACCCAACACCTGAGTTTGAACACACTGAGTTTGAA